>CAYFNI010000016.1:0-29996 GCA_964344495.1 uncultured Methylococcus sp. | reverse complement strand
CCCATGAAAACCTCCACCCTTCCGCTCCTGATGCTTTTGCTGGCCAGTTGTACCTCCTTTACCGCCTACCGGCCCAACATCGACCTGCGCCAGGTGGATCTCAACCGCTATGAACAGGACATGGCCGCTTGTGAGCAGCAGTCGGAGGGGCTGAGTTTTTCCTGGGGCAATCCGATCGCCGAGTGCATGGCCAACCGCGGCTACACGATCCGGCACGATTACTGACCGCATCGGAGTGGCCGCGGGCCTCACTCCTCGGCGAACTGACGGGCCACGACATCCCCTTCCCCAAGCGTGTAGCCGTTGCGATGCGCGACGAAGTCGCGGGCAAATTCGTGGTTGGAGGGAAACTCGGCATAGACCCGATACAGCACATCTCCTGACAGCACCGGTTCACCCAGCTTGCGGAACAATTCAACCCCAGCGCCCATGGAGATGGGCGCCCCCGCCAGTCGGGCCAGCCGCGCGAGGAAGAAATTGTCGATGGCCGTCACCCGACCCGCGGTCTCCGCCCGAACATCGAACTGAAGCCGTCCGAGTGGCGGTCGGATGGCGCGTTCGCCCTGAGCCTTGATGATGCGGTCCATCTTTTCCAGCGCTCGCCCGGACTCGAGGATTTCCCGCGCGATCGCATAGCCCTGCCCGCCGCGTACATCGGGGTCGAACTCGATGATGCGGCCGGCGAGGCGCAGTGATTTCTCCCGCAGATCCATCGGTGCGGCCGGATCGTTCTGCAGCACCTGCAACACATCGCGCACCTCCAGCACAGGACCGATCCCGCGCCCAACCGGCTGCCGACCATCGGTGATCAGAGCCTCCAGATGCAGCCCCATGTGATCGCCGACATACTCGAACAGTTTGCGTAACTGCATGGCCTCGTGCATGTGCCGCACCTTGGCGGTCGGGCCGACGGGAATGTCGAGCAGCAGATGGGTGGCGCCGGCGGCAAGCTTTTTCGACAGGATCGACGCCACCATCTGCCCCTGCGAATCAATCCCGAGCGGGCGTTCCACGGAAATCAGCAGGTCATCGACCGGTGCCAGCCGGGTGGTGCCGCCCCAGGTGAGACAGCCGCGCTCGTGCCGCACCAATCGGTCGAGCGCTTCCGGTTCGATGTCGACCGCTGCCAGCACCTCCATGGTATCGGCTGTCCCGGCGGGCGATGTGATGGCGCGGCTGGACGTTTTGGGAATCAGCATGCCATGCGCGGCGACGATGGGCACCACCAGCAGGGAGGTGCGGTTGCCGGGTAACCCGCCGATGCAGTGTTTGTCGGCCACCAGCGGTTCATTCCAGTCGATCCGGGTGCCGGTCTCCAGCATCGCGCGGGTCAGCATGAAGACTTCGTCCCGATCCAGTCCGTTCTGACCGGTGGCCACCAGAAAAGCGGCCATTTCCATCTTGGAATAGCGGCTGGTGGCAATGTCGCGGGTGATGGCGCGGTATTCTTCCAGATCAAGCCGGTGACCGTTGATCTTGCGCCGGACCGAATCCATGGAGGCGGGCGGCTCGGCCTGGGCCACCAGTACCTCGCCCGCCGCGGCCGGGCACAGCTGCGCATACGCCTGTTCCGACAGGCCCAGCTCATCGGTGCCGACAATGCGGTCGTCGTCGACGACATTGAGCACCGCCTCGATCTGCTGACCGCCACAGGACACCCGCACCTTGGCCAGCGCCTGAAAGCCCTCCACCCGATAGACCGAGCAGTCACGATGCAGGTAGGCGACGTTTTCATGGTAGGTGTCGATGGCAATGCGCCGCAAGGCCAGCCGCATTGGCGTCACGACTGCCGCGCCGGCGGCCGTCTGTGGCTCATCCCCGGGTGCAACAGGTGCTTCTTGGGTCATGCTGGCCTCCGCCCGAACGGGTCGTCATCGCGGCAAGTACCGCCGAGCCATTACAATAGCCCCCAGTTCCCGGCGCGTCACGCCGGACAGGAACGGATGTCCGCAACCCCCTCGCCGCATGATCAGAACCTTCATCACGCCACTGCTGTCCATCGCCACCCTGATCGGCCTGTGGCAATGGACCGCAAGCCTGCTGGCCTCACCACTGCTGCCCGATCCGGCGGCGGTGGCGACCGTGCTGGACCACGAGATCGCGTCCGGGCGGCTACCCCATCATCTGGGGATCACGCTGGCACGGCTGGGCCTCAGCTTTGTGGTGTCGATGGTGCTGGGCACGGTCATCGGCATCGTGCTGGGCCGACACCCGGTGCTGGACCGCTTCTTCGACAGCTGGCTGATCATCGCCCTGAATATCCCGGCGCTGGTCACCATCATCCTGTGCTACGTCTGGTTCGGCCTGACCGAAACGGCGGCCCTGGCAGCGGTGGTAATCAACAAGGTGCCGAATGTGGTTGTCACCCTGCGCGAGGGGACCCGTCACCTGAATCGCGACCTGCTGGAGATGGCGACGGTCTATCGCTTCGGACGCCTCAAGACGCTGCGGCACGTCATCGGGCCGCAACTGGCGCCCTACCTGCTGACGGCGGCGCGCACCGGGCTGGCGCTGATCTGGAAAATCATTCTGGTGGTCGAGTTGCTGGGGCGCAGTGACGGCATGGGCTACCAGCTGCATCTTTTTTTCCAGCTGTTCGACGTCGCCGGGATTCTGGCCTATTCGATCGCCTTCATCCTCGTGGTTCAGCTGATCGAAGGGCTGGGTCTAAGACCGCTGGACCGGCTCGCGCAAGGGTGGCGCCGATGATCGGACTCCGCATCGACATCCGCCGCAAGCACTACGACCAGGCCGCTGCCACCCAGAGTCCGGCGATCGAGGGACTGCACCTGCGCATCGTACCGGGCGAATTTGTCTGTCTCGTCGGCCCTTCCGGCTGCGGCAAGAGCACCCTGTTGAACCTGCTGGCCGGTCTGGACCGTCACTTTGAGGGACAGATCGAGGTCGAGCCGCCGACCGGCCAGGCGCCGCGCCTGGGCTACGTGTTTCAGAATCCGCGCCTGCTGCCGTGGCGAACCGTCCGCGAGAATATCGAACTGGCGTTGCCGCGGGATCACGACGGGGCGAATGTCGATCGGCTGCTGGAGATCGTCGGCCTGCGGGAAGCACAGGACCTGTATCCGGAACGCCTGTCGCTGGGCATGAGTCGCCGGGTGGCGCTGGTGCGGGCTTTCGCCATCCACCCCGATCTGCTGCTGATGGATGAACCGCTGGTGTCACTGGATCCGCCGACGGCGCGCCGTATCCGCGAGTTGATTCTGCGCCTGTGGCAGGACCGCCCGCATACCGTGATCTTCGTCACCCACGACCTGCGCGAGGCAATCGAGCTGGGTGATCGGCTGGTATTTCTGTCCCCCGCACCGGCACGGGTGATCGGCGACATCGTCATCGACCTGCCGCGCCCTCAGCGTCAGGCCGGGCAACTGGATGCCTTCATCGCCCGACTGCGCGACGCTTGCCCTACGCTCACGGACCTGCTCTGAGGCGCCTCCCCGGCGCCCGGTATCAGCCCAGCAGTTCGTGGTAAATCTGCAGGGTATCGTCCACCAGCCGATCGGTGGAAAAAGCCTGCTCGACCCACTGCCGGCCCGCCTCGCCCATTTGTCGCCGCAGCGCCGCATCACCCAGCAGCCGCCGTATTGCGGCTGTCAGGGCAGCCCCATTGCCCGGCTCGACCAACAGACCGTTGAGCCCGTCTTGCACGGCTTCCGGAATCCCCCCCACGCGCGAAGCGACAATCGGCACCCGGCAAGCCGACGCCTGCAACAGTGAAACGCCCAGCCCCTCCATCAAGGCCGGATGCACCACCAGATCCAGGCTGGGCAGAATGCGGGGCAGATCATCACGAAAACCGGCCAGTTGCACCCGATGTTCGACACCCAACTCCACCGCCTGCCGGCGCAAGGTGTCGGCCAGTGGACCCTTGCCGAAAAAGATCACCTGCAGGTCTGGATCGTCGGCCAGCAGTGCCGGCAAGGCTTCAAGCAGATAACGATGGCCCTTGCGGGCAATGAGTTGCGCCACCACGCCAATCACCGGCGCAGTGACCGGGAGCCCGAAGGTCTCCGCCAGCCAGGGCTTGTCCGGCGCATGGATGAACGGCGAGGGATCCAGCGCGTCCCTTACGACCCGCAACTTGGCCGCCGGGAGACCCTCGGACAGCAGGACGCGGCCGATGCCGTCGGAAATCGCCACCACCCGGTCATGCAGGCGGTATTTGATTGCGACCGCCAGCCGGCTTTCGGGATTGTCCTGCCGGCGGGTATGCACGATCGGCATTCCGCCGACCAGACGTGCCGCGATGCCACCCATGACATCGGCACCAATGCGGCTGTTCAGGTGCACGAGATCGGGCCGTAGCGCCCGGATGACACGATAGCAGCGTGGGATCAGGGTCACATCCATATCGCCGCCCATCGGGAGCGGATGGACCTCGGCGCAGTCGCTGGCCGCCTGGGCCAGAGGGCTGTCACGGCGACAGATCAGATGATTGACATGCCCGCGGGCCGCCAGGCCCTGCATCAGCAGCAGCAACTGGTGTGAGCCGCCATAGAGGTTGCGGCCACCTTCGATGTGCACGATCTTCATGCGGGGCTCCTGTAACCGGTTGGAGGCCGAGCGGTGTCCGGCCAAAGAAAAAGCGGGTCGCCCGGCGGGCGCCCGCTTCGGAGTGGACTCAGATCGGCAGCCTGGCCGGGACGATGCTACTGAACCAGCGCCAGCAGCACACCTGCCGCCACCGCCGACCCGATCACGCCGGCCACATTCGGCCCCATGGCATGCATCAGCAGGAAGTTGTGGGGGTTGGATTCCTGACCGACCTTGTTGGCTACGCGTGCCGACATCGGTACGGCGGAAACACCAGCAGCGCCGATCAGCGGGTTGATCTTGTTGTTCGGAGACAGAACATTCATCAGCTTCGCCATCAGGACGCCCGAAGCGGTCCCGAAACTGAAGGCCATTGCGCCGAGCACCAGAATGCCGAGGGTTTCGGGGCGCAGGAACTGATCGGCACTGAGCTTGGACCCTACGGACAAGCCAAGAAAGATGGTCACCACGTTGATCAGTTCATTCTGCGCAGTCTTGCTCAGCCGCTCCACCACGCCACATTCCCGAATCAGGTTGCCGAGGCAGAACATGCCAATCAGCGGCGCTGCCGAAGGCAGCAGCATAGCGGTCAGAATCAGCAGCACACCGGGGAAGATGATCTTTTCAAGCCGGCCGACATGGCGTAACTGGGCCATTTCGATCAGCCGCTCGTCCTCGGTAGTCAGTGCCCGCATGATCGGCGGCTGGATCAGCGGCACCAGCGCCATGTAGGAATAGGCCGCGACGGCAATCGCTCCGAGCAGTTCAGGCGCCAGCTTGGAGGCCACGTAGATGGAGGTCGGACCGTCAGCGCCGCCGATGATGGCAATCGCGGCGGCATCCTTGAAGGTGAAGTGGATGCCGGGCACCAGATTGAGCGCCAGTGCGCCAAACAGGGTGCCGAAGATGCCGAATTGCGCCGCCGCACCGAGCAGCAGCGTCTTCGGATTGGCCAGCATCGGGCCGAAATCGGTCATCGCCCCGACCCCCATGAATATCAGCAGCGGGAACATGCCCGACTTGATGCCCATGTACAGGTAGGAAAGCAAGCCGCCGTCTTCCGCGATTCCGGCAACCGGAATGTTGCTGAGCACGGCCCCGAAGCCGATCGGCAGCAGCAGCAGCGGCTCGAATTCTTTGCGAATGGCCAGATAGAGGAGGCCAAAGCCCACGCTCATCATGACCGCCTGACCGGCCTGGAAGTTGGAGAGGCCGGTGCTGGCCCACAGTTGAATCAACCCATCCATGACTTACCTCATTCCAGCGTCAGGAGATCGTCCTGAGACGCGACGGTCTCGCCGACCTTGACCGCGATCGTCCCGACAATACCACCGGTACGGGTGCGGATTTCCGTTTCCATCTTCATCGCTTCCATGACGATGACGACGGTATTGGCCTCGACATGCTGGCCGGGGGATACATTGATGCGAAGCACATGGCCGGCCATGGGCGCCTTGACCACCTCGCCCTCACCTTTCCGGCCCGCTGCCGCGACGGTCGGAACGGCGCCGGAGGCGGCAACATCAACCTTGTAGTTGCGCCCGTTGACCGTCATCACGCCGGCACTGGGGACTTCGACTTGATAGGTGCGTCCGTTGACGCTGACCTGGTAGGCGGCCGCTTCGACCGGTACTGCCGAAGGCGTATCGTCGCCGGCCTGCGGTGCCGGTTCGAAGGCGTCCGGATTGCCGCGATTCTGCAGGAACTTGAAGCCGATTTGCGGGAACAGGGCGTAGGTCAGCACGTCGTCGATCTCGTGCTTGGCGAGGACAACGCCCTGCTGTTCGGCCTGGGCCTTCAGTTCGGCGGTGAGCTTGTCGAGTTCGGGCTCCAGCAGGTCGGCCGGGCGGCAGGTGATTGGTTTCTCCGTGCCCAGCACCTTCTTCTGCAGACGGCTGTTGACCGCCGCGGGCGTGGCGCCGTATTCGCCCCTGAGGACGCCCTGCGTCTCTTTGGTAATGGACTTGTAGCGCTCGCCCATGAGGACGTTGATGACCGCCTGACTGCCGACAATCTGGGACGTCGGCGTCACCAGCGGGATATGGCCGAGATCCTTGCGGACCTTGGGTATTTCTTCCAGCACGGCATCAAACTTGTCGAGCGCGCCCTGTTCCTTGAGTTGGCTTTCCATGTTGGTCAGCATGCCGCCCGGCACCTGCGCAACCAGAATCCGGCTGTCGACGCCGCGCAGGCTACCCTCGAATTTGGCGTATTTTTTCCGCACCTCGCGGAAATAGGCAGCAATTTCTTCCAGCAGTTTCAGGTTCAGGCCGGTATCACGCTCCTGCCCCTGCAATGCAGCGACCACCGCCTCGGTCGCACTGTGACCATAGGTCATGCTCATGGAGGAGATGGCGGTATCGACATTGTCGATGCCGGCCTCCGCCGCTTTCATGATGGTGGCGGTGCTCAGCCCGGTGGTGGCATGACACTGCATGTGAATCGGCACGGCAACGGCCTTTTTCAGGCGGCTTACCAGTTCGAATGCGTCATACGGCTTGAGCAAGCCGGCCATGTCCTTGATGGCGATGGAATGGGAGCCCATGTCTTCGAGTCGCTTGGCCAGATCCACCCACATGTCGATCGTGTGCACCGGGCTGACGGTATAGGAAATCGTGCCCTGAGCATGTTTGCCGTTGGCGAGGGTGGCCTGAATGGCGCGTTCGAAATTGCGCGGGTCATTAAGGGCATCGAAAATCCGGAAGACATCCACACCATTAGCGGCACAGCGCTCGACGAACTTCTCCACCACATCATCGGCGTAGTGACGATACCCCAGCAGATTCTGACCGCGCAGCAGCATTTGCAGCGGCGTCTTGGGCAAGGCGCCCTTGAGAATCCGGAGCCGATCCCAGGGGTCTTCACCCAAATAGCGGATACAGGCATCGAAGGTCGCCCCCCCCCAGCTCTCCAGCGACCAAAAGCCGACCTTGTCGAGTTTGCTGCAAATCGGCAGCATGTCATCAATGCGCAGGCGCGTCGCCAGCAATGACTGGTGTGCATCGCGGAGCACTACATCGGTGATACCCAAAGGTTTTGCCATGGTCGATTCCTTGTTGATGACTTTTTACTGCGGTGGGTGCGGCGCGGTCACGCTCAGTCGGCGCCTGACCGGCGGGGACGCTGCAACGCTGCGGCGATCACGGCGACCAGTTCGGCTTCGTCGGTCTCGACCGATAGCCCGGACCGACGCGACTGCTCGCTCTGTGGGTTGACCGACTTGACCAGTCCGGCGGTCATTCCGATGATCCAGACCAGCAGCGACAAAAAGAGAAATACAATACCCATGCCCACCAGCATCAGCTTGAGGCCGGGCAGCAGGAGTTCGGACAGAGAAGGTTCCATATCGGGTCAGGTCTCGTGGTAACGGGGCCCACCGTCGTAGAGCAGGCAGTTAATGATAATTCGCTACCCCCTGAAAGTCGAACCGCGCGCGGCTCACCGAGTCTGCAAAGACCCCGCATGACGCCGCCCGCCAGCCTGCGTGTTCGCCTGAACCGGCTGATTGGCCTGGCGATGCTATTGAGCGTGACTGTCGGGTTTGGCTTTGCCATTCACGATGCACGGCGCTCGATCCGGGACGAAGCCCGTTCGTCCGTGAATCTGGCCCTGCAACTGATCGAGGCCGGCCTGATCGGCGCGGACCACAGCGAGGAAGCCATTGCCCGCTGGATGCAGCGTCTGCAGCGAATGGACCAGATTCGGCACCTCGAGATCCGCCTGTCCGATCAGGCCTTTGCTGCCGCTCCAACGCCTCCCATGTCCGTGGCGACCCCGGTACCCGCCTGGTTCCGCTGGGCCGTCGCGCCCACGCCGATCACGATCGACAAACAACTGCAATCCGACCATCAGCCGTCCCTCACTCTTCGCATTACGGCGGATGCGGACGACGAAATCGCCGAGGCATGGTCGGAAACGCAGGGCATTTTGCTGCTCCTGATGTGCTTGGCCGGCACCGTATACACCTTGGTGCATATCATTGTCGGACGTGCCTTCAGTCCAATCGAGACCATTCTGGAGGGGCTGGGTCAGATCGAGCATGGCGCCTTCGACAAGCGCCTCCCGCATTTTTCACTGCCGGAATTCGAGCGCCTGTCCGCGCAGTTCAATCACATGGCGGCAACGCTTGAAACCGCACGGCAACAGAATCAGGCCCTGATCCGCCATTCGTTGGCCATTCAGGAGGAGGAGCGGCGGGTCCTGGCGCAGGAGCTGCACGACGAATTCGGTCAGTGCCTGACGGCAATCAAGGTTATGGGCGCGACGTTGCGGCAGCCAACAGAAGCGCCGGGGGGGGCGGCCGAACAGATCATGGGGCTGTGCGACCGTCTGTTTGGTGTCATGCGTTCGATGATGCGGCGCTTGCGGCCGGCGGTGCTGGAAGATCTCGGCCTCAAGGCCTCGCTGGAGGACCTGATCAGCCAATGGCACGGCTCGCATCCGGATTTACGCCTGACGCTGCGCTGCGACGCGGGCCTGGAGCGACTGGATCCGGATCTGGCCCTGCAGCTTTACCGGATCGTGCAGGAAGGTCTGACCAACATTGTCAAACATGCCGGCGCCACCGAGGGCCAGATTCACGTATCCCACCCCACACCCGGCTGGATTGAACTGGTTCTGCGCGACAATGGCCGGGGGTTCGATCCGACCGCGGCCCGACCGGGCTTCGGCTTGTCCGGTATCCGGGAACGGGTGGCGGGACTGGACGGTCAGGTCGAGCTCGAAACCCGCCCGGGGACAGGCTTGAGTCTGCGGCTGCGGGTGCCGATGGAGTCCACACGTCCATGAACGATACGTTCAGCGTCATGCTGGTCGATGACCACGCCGTGGTGCGGGCGGGCTATCGCCTGTTGCTCAGCCAGACCCCGCAACTGGAGGTGACTTGCGAGGCCAGTACCGGAGAAGAGGCCTGCGAAAAATACCTGACCCATCGGCCCCATGTCGTGGTCATGGACCTGAATCTGCCGGGTATCGGCGGCCTGGCGGCCATTCGCCGAATCAGGGCTCGCGATCCGGCGGCCCGCATTCTGGTCTTCAGCATCCATGACGAGCCGGTGTACGTGGCGCGCGCGCGGGAGGCCGGCGCCATGGGCTACATCAGCAAAAGCTGCGCGCCGGACCGGTTGGTCAGCGCGGTGGTCAGCATAGCGCACGGCCAGCCCTTCATTGAGCCGGCCATCGCCGAGAGGCTGGCCCAGCAATCGGCGCCGTCCACGCCGATCCTGATGGAACGGCTGACGGCCCGGGAGTTTGATGTCCTGCGACTGCTGGCCCGGGGCCACAGCAGCCGGGACATCGCCGAGTCCTTGAAACTCAGTGTCAAGACCGTCGCCAACTATGTCACCAGCATCAAGGAGAAACTGCAGGTTACAACAACGGCGGAACTGGTCAGGCTGGCTTTTCAGACCGGCCTGTGCAGCGACTAGGCCAAACCCGCACGGCAGAACGGGAAAATTTCCTATAGGGACTGCCCGGTCCCGACCGTTAGCATCGCGCACTTTCCGACACGCAAGAGGAACCGTCGATGGTGCGCGAAAATTGGCTGCTGCTGGGGGGGCTCGCCTGGCTGATGGGCGTCGGCACGGCCCCGGCGGTGACGCTGCGGGATGCCGACAGCCCTGTCCCCCACGCCAGCGAAGCGGTCAAGCCGGATGCGGAAACGGCTCATCCCCAGGCCGCTGACGAGCGCATCAGCGACACCCGCCCACTCGGCAAGCCCGAGGATGGCGACATCATCGAACTGGATGAGGTGCACGTTGTCAGCGACTCGCCGCTGTCCTCGCCGGCCAACGGCGTATCGATCTACAAGACGCCCTCCCCCGTCCAGACCGTGACCTCGGACGAGATGGAGGAAACCCAGGCCTGGAGCCTCGCCGATTACATGCGCCGGTACATGGGCAGTGTCTCGACCAACGATGTCCAGAACAACCCGATGCAGCCCGACGTGCAATTCCGGGGTTTTTCCGCTTCACCCCTGCTGGGGGTGCCGCAGGGGCTGTCGGTCTATGTCAATGGTGTGCGCTTCAATGAAATTTTCGGCGATACGGTCAATTGGAACCTGATTTCCGAGGGCGCCATCGAGCGCATGGACCTGCATTCCGGATCGAATGCCGTCTACGGTCTCAACAGCCTCGGCGGCGCCATCTCGATCAAGACCAAAACCGGCTTTTCGGCTCCGGGGCATTCGGTGGAAGCCTATGGCGGCTCCTGGGGGCGCAACGTCGAGGAGATCATGTCGGGCTGGAACGACGGTACGTTTGGCTATTACGTCGATCTGCGCAACTTTCAGGAAGAGGGCTGGCGTGAATTTTCACCGACCAGTGTGATGCAGGGACTGGGGACCTTCAGCTGGCGTGGGGAGAAGTCCGACATCGACCTGACGCTCGCCGGTAACGGCAGCAGCATGACCGGCAATGGCCCCACGCCGGTACAGCTGTGGGAGCAGCAGCGCAATGCCATCTTTACTCATCCGGATACCACCAAGACCCAGATGTTCATGGCATCACTGCAAGGTTCAACCTGGATCACCGACAAGATCGAACTGTCCGGTACGACCTACTACCGCCAGAACCTCGTGCCGACCTTCAACGGGGACAACACCAATGCCGTGGCGTGCAGTGACCCTGCGCTGGCGGGTTATCTGTGTCAGGAGGAGGGGGATACCCAAGAGCCCCTGCTGAACACACAGGGCCAGCTGATCCGGTCCACTCCAGCCAACGACTCGGCCACGCAAAACACCACCCAGACCAACATGCGCACCGCCGGCGCGACGGTCCAGGCAGCCTTCGATCACGATTGGTTCGGCTACAAGAACCGCTTTGTCGGCGGCGGCAGCTATGACGAGGGCAATACCACCTTCAATGCCAACTCCGAGCTGGGCGCGCTGACGCCGACCCGAGGCACCACCGGTAGCGGCATCTATACCGAGGAGGGGACGGTCCGCCTCAATACCAACACTACCTATTACGGCGTGTTTTTTACCGACACCTTTTCGGTCACGGAGGATCTGGCGCTGACTGCGGCGGGCCGCTACAACCAGGCACGGGTGAATCTTTATGATCACTATGGCACCGAATTGAACGGTCAGCATGAATACCAGCGATTCAACCCCTCCGGCGGCGCAACTTATTCGTTCATGCCGGAATTGCAGGCCTATGCCAGTTACAACGAGTCCAACCGTGCCCCGACGGCGATCGAACTCAGCTGTGCCAACCCACTGCGTCCCTGCAAACTGCCCAATTCCTTTCTGTCGGATCCTCCCTTGCAGCAGGTCGTGGCCCAGACAGCGGAAGCGGGCTTTCGGGGCCAGTTCAAACAACTGTATGGCGGCAACATTGACTGGAATGCCGGGTATTTTCACACCGTCAACAACAATGACATCCTGTTCATCAACAGCGGGACGCTTTCGGGTCAGGGGTATTTCACGAACGTGGGCGACACTATCCGCCAGGGTCTGGAGCTGGGTCTGAATGCCGATTACGAGCCGGTCCGTTTCGGCTTCAACTACACCTATCTTGACGCTACCTTCGGCACACCGTTCATCGCCAACAGCCCAAACAACCCCTATGCCAACGATCTGGGCCAGACCTTTGTCCAGGCCGGCGACTTCATACCCGGATTACCGCAAAACATGTTCAAGGCCTATGCGGACTGGCTGGTCTTCGAGGGGTTTACCTTTGGCGCCAACATGAACTATCAGAGCGCGCAATATCTGCGGGGGGACGAGGCGAACCAGAACAAGCCTATCGGTGGCTTCGTGGTGGTGAATCTGCTCGCGGAATATCGCTACAACGAGCACTTTGCTGTTTTCGGCCGTTTCGACAACATCTTCAACCGCAACTTCCAGACCTTCGGTCAGTTTGGTGATGCCGAGGAGACGCTGGGACCCGCCTACAACAACACCCGCTTTGTCGGGCCGGGCGCACCATCCGGCGGCTGGGCGGGGGTGCGGATTTCGATGTGACACGGTGACTGCCTGTGGTCGCGGACATACATTATGTTTCGCCTATCGAAAGCATAAGTATTACTGATTAGTTACACAGACGAATTCATGTAAAACTTATGCTCAACCTCAACAGAACACCGACAGCGACTTCGACTCTGTCCAAATCGATTTATTCGGCAGTTCTCCTCCTTAAGCGGCCCCAGCGGTCGCTTTTTTTTGTCCAGACAAAAAAAAGCCTGCTAATAGCAGGCGTTTTTTATTGTTGTTTTTATCAGTCGAGTCATGCTGCCGATGGCAGCCGCTGCTTCAGTGCTTGTTATTATTTTAAGCCCGTAAGGGCTTCCTCCTCCTCTCCTGCGGACTCCGTTTGGAAAAGTTCCCGAACGGTTCCGGTAGTCTAATCAATTTTTTTTGGGTGTCTACACTTTTTTCCTCGGCCACTGGATTCGCTTCCACAAAACCCATAAAGGGCCTACATTTCAGCCACATAGAGATCATAATGAGACTCTGATATGCATCCCACCGCAGAGTGTCGGGTCACTGGGCGGCTACTCTGCAGTCGAGTGTCCAATCACGCCGTCTCCCTCGCCGTACCCCGGTGAGATGCGCGCCATCTGCCTTTCGATCCAGCTTTCGGCTTCCCGATTGATCTCGGCCGTACTCATGGAAGCGCCATCGAGAGGGGGGCCGATACAAATATCAATCACCCCGGGGAATTTCAGAAAGCCATTGCGTCCCCAGAATTCACCGGCATTGTGAGCCACCGGCACCACCGGGCATTTGGCCCGTTGCGCCAACATGCCGCCACTGGCACCGTACTGCCCGCGCTGCCCCGGAGCCACCCGGGTGCCCTCGGGAAACAGCACAACCCAGCGTCCGGCCTGAATCCGGGCGACCCCATCCCGCAGCACCTGCTTCAGCGCCTGCGACCTGGCCTTGCGGTCAATCGCGATCGGTTCCAGTGTGGCCATGGCCCAACCCCACACCGGGATGCGCAGCAACTCCTGTTTCAAGATGAACACTACCGGGGGGAAGATGGCCTGCAGAGCGATGGTCTCGAAAGCTGACTGGTGTTTGCACAAAATCAGACCGCTTTGGGATGACGGAATGTGCTCCTGCCCGGTCACGCGGTAGGTCAGCCCACAAACGGTGCGCAGCAACCACAGATTGAAACGCACCCAGACATTGGCGGTGGCATACCGGGTCTGGAACGAAAACGGCCACATCAGCAACATCACCGGTCCGAGCAGCAGGGTCGAAGCCACCTGACCGGTCAGATACAGCGAAGAGCGAAAATACAGAAAAAGCCTAGCCATGAAAGAGGATGTGCTGCGCAGCGTCATAGAGATTGGAGAAGATCGGCAAATCCAGATCAGGATAGCGCGCCAGCGTGCGCTGCCCCTTGCCGGTTTCGACCAGCATGGGTGAAGCCCCAACCGAACGGGCAGCCTCGAGATCGCGAAACGAATCGCCCACCGCCGGAATCCCGCGCAGATCCACCCCAAATTGTTCCGCAAACATCCGGAACAGCCCCGCCTTCGGCTTGCGACATTCGCAAAAATCCTCGGGGCCGTGTGGACAATGGAAGATCGCTTCAATGCGTCCGCCGCGGGCCTCCACCGCCGCCCGCATCCGCTGATGGATCTGCTCCAGCATGGCCGTGTCAAAATAGCCGCGCGCGATCCCGGATTGATTCGTCAGCACCACAATGCGGAAACCCTTGAGTGTCAGCAGTTCGATCGCCTCCAGACTTCCGGGGATCGGAATCCACTCATCGGGTGACTTGATGAACGCGTCAGAATCCTCGTTGATGACGCCGTCGCGATCGAGAATCACAAACCCCATCGCAGCCCTCAGCCTTGCAGTTTGGAGACGTCGGCAATATCCAGAAACAGCGCTTCGATCAAGCCCAGCAAGCCAAGGCGATTGCGCCGCACGAGTGCGTCATCCGCCATGACCATCACTGCATCGAAGAAACCGTCGACGGGCTCACGCAACTGCGCCAGACGCCGCAGGCTGGCGGTGTAATCCCGCTGCTCCAGGCTGGATAGGGTATCGGCCCGAGCCGCCCGGGCCGCCTCCAGCAAGGTCTGCTCAGCCGGCTCGACCAGTGCTGCGGCATCGACATTCGCAACCACCTCGTCCTCGGCCTTGCGCAGGATGTTGCGAATCCGCTTGTTGGCCGCCGCCAGGCTTTCGGCCTCGGGCAGCTGCCGGAATTCCCGCACCGCCTGCAAACGGCGATCGAAATCGACCAGTGTCGACGGCGCCACCGACAGCACGGCCTCGAACTCGTCCGGCCGATAGCCCTGATCCAGACAATACCCGCGCAACCGCTCCAGAATGAACGTCAGCACCTGCTCGCGGGTGCGGGCTGCGTCGAAATCGTGCCGGAACTGGCCGAGCGCCGTATCCAGAAGATCCGGCAGATCCAGATCCAGATTCGCTTCGACACACAGGCGGATCACTCCCAGCGCTGCCCGCCTCAGGGCATAGGGATCCTTGTCGCCGGTTGGAATCAGGCCGGCGCTGAAGATGCCTGTCAGGGTATCCAGCTTCTCCGCCAGCGCCACCATCAGGCCGGTGGGCGTTTCCGGCAGCGGCCCGCCCGACACCTTGGGCAGATACTGCTCCTCAATGGCCACCGCCACGGCTTCGGGTTCACCCTCGGCCAACGCATAGTAACGGCCCAT
This sequence comes from uncultured Methylococcus sp., assembly GCA_964344495.1. Lineage (GTDB taxonomy): Bacteria > Pseudomonadota > Gammaproteobacteria > Methylococcales > Methylococcaceae > UBA6136. Next base: position 14,810 of record CAYFNI010000016.1, on the reverse strand, counting down.
GATGCCCTGCAACTCAGGGAACTCGCCGACCATGGTCGTCAGCAAATCCGCCTTGGCCAACCGCGCGGCCCGATCAGCGGCGCCACTGTCCTGCCCGAGACGATGCGCGATCGCCTTCGTCAGTGCGCACACGCGCTCGGTCTTTTCGAGCAGAGAACCCAGCGTCTTCTGGAACGTCACCTGGGCCAGGTCATCCACCCGACTTTCGAGCGTCCGCTTGCGGTCCAGCGTCCAAAAGAATTCGGCATCCGCCAGACGGGGACGGACCACGCGCTCGTTGCCTTCGCGCACCGTCTCCAACCGCGAACTGTCGAGATTGCTGAACGTTATGAAATGAGGCAACAACCGGCCCGCAGCATCCTTGACCGGGAAATATTTCTGATTGGACTGGATGGTGGTGATCAGCACCTCCGCCGGCAACGCCAGATAGCGCGCCTCAATCGCGCCCAGAACCGGTACCGGCCACTCGACCAGCGCCGTCACCTCGTCCAGCAGGTCAGCATCCATCACCGCCTGACCGTTGACTGTGGCAGCGGCCGCTTCGGCCAGCGCCTTGACCTTCTGCCGGCGGACCTCGAAATCCGCCACTACATGACCTTGCGCCAACAGAACGTCGGCGTAGTCAGTCGGGCTGTTCAGGGTCAAGGCACCCGTTCCATGGAAGCGGTGTCCGCGACTGACACGGCCGGTAGCCATCCCAAGGATGTCGGCTTCGATCACGTCCGCGCCGAACAGCAATACGACCCAATGCACCGGCCGCACGAATTCGGCTGTCCCATCGCCCCAGCGCATGCGTTTGGCAATCGGCAAGGCAGCCAGCGCCTGGCGAAAGATGTCCGGCAGCAATTCGGCCGTGCCGACACCCTTCACGGTCTGCTGAACCGCCACCCAGGCCCCCTTGTCGGTTTCCAGGGTGATGAGTTGGTCCGCCGTGGCATTGCAGCTGCGGAGAAACCCTTCGAGCGCCTTGCTCGGCGACCCATCGGGCTGGAAAGCCGCCGTGGCAGCCGGACCGCGCCGCTCGATCGCCTGATCCGGCTGCGCGACCGCCAGTCCGCTGACGATCAGCGCCAGTCGGCGCGGCGTGGCAAACGCTTTGACGCCCGAATGCGGCAGACCGGCCTTGTGCAGGCCCGATTCAACCTGCGCCTGCAGCGCCCGACTCAGGGTCAGCAACGACTTGGGCGGCAATTCCTCGGTGCCCAGTTCAAACAGCACATCACGGCTTTCAATCATTGGCAGCGCCCTTCTGGTTCAGCATCGGGAAGCCGAGACTCTCCCGGCGTTGGTAATAGGCCTCGGCGACCGACTTTGCCAGTTCGCGCACCCGCAGGATGAAGCGCTGGCGCTCAGTCACGGAAATCGCCTTGCGGGCATCCAGCAGATTGAAGGCATGGGAGGCCTTGAGCACCATCTCGTAGCCGGGCAGCGGCAGATCGAGCTCGATCAGACGCTTGCATTCGCGCTCGTAGGTGTCAAAGGCATTGAACAGAAACGCCGTGTCGGCTTGTTCAAAATTGAAGGCCGACATCTCCACTTCGTTCTGATGATAGACGTCGCCATAGGTGACGACGCCTTGCGGCCCCCGCGCCCAGACCAGATCGAACACGCTTTCCTTGGCCTGCAGATACATGGCGATGCGTTCCAACCCATAGGTGATCTCGCCGCTGACCGGTCGGCAGTCCAGTCCACCGACCTGCTGGAAATAGGTGAACTGGGTCACTTCCATGCCATTCAGCCAGACCTCCCAGCCCAGCCCCCAGGCGCCCAGCGTCGGCGACTCCCAGTTGTCCTCGACAAAGCGGATGTCATGCTCATTGAGATCGAAGCCCAGATATTGCAGCGAGCCCAGATACAAATCCTGAAAGTCCGCCGGCGACGGTTTCATGATCACCTGAAACTGATAGTAATGCTGCAGACGGTTCGGGTTCTCGCCGTAGCGGCCGTCGGTCGGGCGCCGGGACGGCTGTACATAGGCCGTATTCCAGGGCTCGGGCCCGATGGAGCGCAGAAAGGTGGCAGGATGGAAGGTGCCGGCGCCGACTTCGAGGTCCAGCGGCTGCAAAATGACACAGCCCTGGGCCGCCCAATAGTCCTGCAGCGCCAGGATCAAACCCTGAAAGGTGGAAACATCGCGTTGTTGTGGAATCACGCAGCCCACTCCGGTTGGCGGTAAGTGTTAAAGCCCGCGATTATAGCCGAATTCAGCCCCTTTCCCGGCGCCACGACGGATCGGCGCGGACCTCAGGGCAGGTTGTCACGCGGTCCGGGAGCCCCCCTCAAGCCTCGTCGTTGCCACGCAGAAATGGCACGAATCGGACCGGCAACAGATCCTGGCGCACAGAACCGCCCTCGGCCGCTGTCGTGATGACCACGAGCTGCTGATCGCCGTCCGGCTCCCCCAGCGGCATTACCAGTCGGCCACCGACTTTCAGCTGCTTGAGCAGTGCCGCCGGCACCTCCGGAGCGGCCGCGGTTACCAGCACCGCATCAAACGGCGCCTGCTCCGGCCAGCCGTCATAGCCATCGCCCGACCGGACCTTGACCCGCCGATAACCAAGCGCCTTGAGTCGCTGGGCAGCGGACTTGGCCAAGGCATCCACCCGCTCGATGGTATAGACCTCGTGCGCGATTTCCGCCAGCACGGCCGCCTGATAACCGGAGCCGGTCCCAATCTCCAGCACGCGCGAGCGGGCCGTCAGAGCGGCCAGGTCAGTCATCAAGGCGACGATGAAGGGTTGGGAAATGGTCTGGCCGAAACCGATAGGCTGCGGCTCGTTGAGATAGGCGAAGGACTCGAGCTCGGCCGGCACGAAGCGGTGGCGCGGAACCCGCGACAACGCTCTGTAGACGGCCGGTGCCAGACGGTCACGTCCGGTGTAGGCCGAAGTGAGTGCCACTTCGGCCCGAATCTGCTCCAGCAGCGCGGCACGGTGCCGGCTTTGCGCGCGAGCTCCGGGCATCGCTCAGGCTGAGCCCCAGCCGGACTGGTGCAGCCGGTTAGAACCGGTAGTTGACGGCGGCACGCAACACGTTGGTCGACATATCGGCGTGCAGCGAACCGCTTGACTCGGTGACGGCCTCGACCGACGGCGTATTCATATTCAGCGCACTGCCGTAATCGGTGTAGAGATACTCCAGACGAGCACTCAGGTTATCGAGAAAGCCATACTCAAGCCCTGCTCCCAGGACCCAGCCGGTTTGTGCCGTGGACTTGGAATAGGCGTTGTTGGCTTCGTTGTTGTAGTACAGCCCCATGCTGGCCCAGCTGACGCCCGCGGTCACGAAGGGCAGAAATCGATCCAGCGCATACCCCGCCCGCAGACGCATGGATCCCTGCAGATTGTTGCGCACATTGAACGTATCGTAAGCACTGCCGGTGTTATTGACCTGAGTGAACTGGCTGTTGGTGGCCGGATAGGTGAAGTCCGCTTCGCCGCCCACCACCCAGTTCTCATCCAGCTGCTGCAGATATCCGAACTGGAATCCCGGGTTGACATCGGTCGCATCCAGATTGTGGCTGTAACTGCCGTTCGGGGGGATAAAGTTTTCGTTGTTGCCGCTCAGATGGGAACCGGTCCAGATAACGCCCAGATTGGCGCCGGCATAGGCCCCGGTCCAGTCATAGTTTCCACCGGTCGCCGACGGTTCGTCCGCCTGTATCGGCGCAACGGCAACAAGGCAGGCCAGCCAGCATAAGCGGGATGCGTTTTTTGTTTTCATAATCAACGTCCAATGAACTCTGATGTTTGTTCAAGAACCGGCACACGACCCTGCTGGGCGACGCGTGCCGGATGATCCGCTGCGGGGTCAGTGGACAGTAAACACCCGGGGCGGTGACTCAACCCGCGTGTGCGTCCTGTCTTCGTTTTTGATGGCGAACAGGGTGCAGCCACCAGCGCCGCCCCCAGTCTTGAGGAACACGCTCCGACGGCCCACCGATTTCAGGGTACAGGATGTGGCACCGCTGGGCTTGACCTTGAAGCTCACCTTGCCGGCACCCTGGCCGCCCCGCACGCGGGCAATCACACCCCGGCCTTCACGCAGGTCATAACGTGCGGCAACCACTTCGATCGGTCCCTGTGGCAGCTTTTCTCCAGCCGTGTAGCAAATGGCCGTCTTGCCGCCGCCCCAGCCGGAGCAGGACCAGCGATAGCGTCCATCGTCGATCTGCCGAATCCGCCCCAACGTACCCGATGCACAGAGCTCGGCCGCTGGTGGCTCGGTCGGGAAGTAGACCCCCTCGGCGACGCCGCACCGACCCGGGGCTTTGGTGTGGTTGTGGCAATCGACCTGAATGTTTGACACATTCGCCCCATCGACGACACCCGTCGCATCCTTGACCAGACAAGTCTGCATCCCCGGATGCTGCAACACTGTCGCGTGATATCGCGTAGCCGAGGCCTGCTTCACGGGGAAAGTAAACGCACCGTTCGAGATCGTGGTGACGGTGTCATTCAGGTCACCCATGTTTTCCAGCACCAGCGTCTTGCCCGCGGCCAAACCCTGAACGGTACCGCCCACCGCATAGGTGTTGTTGGCGGAGCCGAACTTGACCGACACCGTCTGCGACGTGGCCATGGTGACGGTACAGGTCGGTGTGCTGTTCGGGTTCCCCTCCTTGCAGGCCCCATTCCAGCTCACCTTTCCGGTGTAGTTCTGTGCGCTCAGAACCACCTGCTGATTGAGGTCAAACAGGGCGCTGCACTCGCTCTGCGGCGCCGTGCAGTTGATGCCCGCCGGCGCACTCAGGACACTGCCCGCCCCGGCCATGGTCACAAAAAGGCGAGGCTGCTGCGCCACCCAGGGACCGAAGGTCAGCGTGACTGTTGCGGTGCTGTCCAGCGTGCCATCCCATTTGGGCGGTACCTGAGCGTACGAGGTGGGCGAAATCGAGTTTTCATCGTAGCCAAATCCATACGCCATGCCCATCGGCTTGTTTTGTGCGTCGATGGCCGGCGTGCTTGAACCCGCCTGGAAAATCAGTTGTTGGTCTATCGTGCCTGTATGCAGGAAATGCGCGTAGAGGTTTCTGCCTGCACCAGAACTCTCGGGGTACCAGAAGCCCTGTGTCGCCGTACCCTGATTCGCCCAGCAATAACTGTCGATTTGCGCCGGCAAGGTTCCACAGTTGGCTACCTTGATAGTGCTCACACCTCTGTTCAGCGCGGTAACCAGCTCATTGCCCAAATCAGCATTTGAAGGGACTTTGAATACGCCCCAGTTACCGAAAACGGCGTCCCCCGAACTGGCAAATTGCCCACTCGGCACTTGACTATTACTGAATGCCGAAAAGCAATACGTGCCCAGGGCGCCTGGATTGCCCTGGGCATTCGAAACCGTGATGTAATCGATGAGACCCTCCGGCGCGCCGTTGACATGATGCACTGATTGTATCTGCGACTGAGGTCCCGGAACCGGCCCGTTAAGGCCATTTCCCCCTCCGACATACATCCCCACAGACAGTGAATCTGCAGGCATCGGCGTCTGGAAGTTCAATTGTCCTGCGGTGGATGGATCCCAATTGGCGGTAATTTCAACACCCCCGTTCGCATAGACCGTCTGCCCGACCGGATTGTAAACCGTGTATGGGCCACCGGTGCCCGTGAAGACTAACGATGCCGGATTGCCGGCCGGGGTCGTACCTTGGGTGTTGCCCGTCAACTCTGGATCATTGCCTTTGATCACCGTCACATTATCGTTTCGCCCAAAAAACTCGTTCAATTGCGCATCGAACACCGTATGCAGTGGACTGCTGACATTACTGGGACACCCATTCGACCCACTCAGATAGTGGTGGGGATTCACAATCGTCGCGGTACCGGCGGGATAGCTACTGGTGTTGGGCAGGACAAGATCCAGGTATGGCTGACCCAGCGCCCCCAGCGCAGTCATATGGCTTTGGTAGGCCTGTACCAGTACATCAGCCGTTATGGCTGGATTATTGGGCTGACCGATCCGGGTGTATCCCGCGGTAGTATTTTGTGTCTCAGCAGTCGCCGGAAAGCCGAAGCTATCCACCTGCGAGAGGTCAAAGACTTGCTGGGAGTTCGCTGAGTCAAAGTCAGGTTCACCCAACGTAAAGGGAGGCCAGCCGGTCAAGGGACCGGCTCCCGGAGGGGTAGTGGCACCGCCGCTGCCGATGAGCTTACCCGAGGCGCAAGTCGTCGCATCTGTCACGAAATAATAGAATCGGGCGCTGACCATGTCTTGATTCACTGTCAACGTCCCTGTCCCACCATTCGGCACCGCAACACCCGGCAGGCCGCCTGTACTCAGAGGCACAAGCTGGCCGGAACTGTTGAACATGTTGCCACTGGTTATGGAATAGCCCTGGGCGCACACCACCATGTTGGATAGGCCGGTGTTATTGACCAGATTCACCGTGACATTCAGCGGATCACCGGCAACCGGGCCGCCCATGCCTGCCAGCACAACCGCCCCCCAAACCGCCTTTTTTTTGAATTTATTCACACACACCCCCATGAACAGCGGGAAAAAGACCCGCCAGCACCAACCCCAATTTCCGCACAACGGATTCTGAGCCAACTCCCAGGCAGTCGCTTTTAACGACTCCAGCCACCCGATCCGTAAATAACCTTATTCGTAGTCAGACTTGGGTTCTACTCGCCCGTGGGACTTAGGTCAACCTGCCGCGGACATCCCGGTCCGCATAACCAGTACGCCAAGTTCATAGCCCCCCATTACCGCGCGCATCAAAAAGGAATATCCCTTACTGCCATTCGCGTCTACACCCACCCAGCCGTGAGCAGCCTTCGAGCGACCTGGGTATCCGGCACGCTATTTTTCGGGGCGCGGGGCGCGAGGCCCCCGCCCCATCTCGCTCGCGACTACTGACCCGAGTGATCCTGAAAAACCTGGGTATTACCGTTCTTGTCGAACCCGACGACGGCATACGGATCCTTGCGCGCCCCCATCTCCATGCCTGGGGTACCGACCGGCATCCCCGGCACACTGATGCCGCCCGGCTTGTTTTCCTTGAGCATGCGCTGGATGTCCTCGGCCGGGACATGGCCTTCCACCACATGCCCATCGACCACGGCAGTATGGCAGGACTGCAGATTGTCCGGCACACCCTGCTGGCGTTTGATCGCCGCCATATCGTCGGTCTTGATGTCCTTGATGTTGAAGCCCTTTTGCTTCATTTGGTCAAGCCACTTGCCACAGCAACTGCAGGTCGGGCTGCGATACACCGTCATTTCGTGCGGCTTCGGGGCGGACGGCTTAGCGGCCGCGGCCAGAGTAGGCACGAGGGCAAACAGCAGGCCGAGGAGCGTCATTCGATTCATCAGGAACTCCGTGTGAGGTAGAGAGAAAAAGCCATTCATCCGTCGACCGCCTCGCCCTGCAGGGTGACGACAACCTGCCGGGCACCCCCCTGATCGCGATGTTCGCCCAGATAAAGGCCCTGCCAGACACCCAGCTTGAGGCGGCCATGGGCAATCGGCAGACTGACGCTGGCGCCCAGCAGGCTGGCCTTGATGTGGGCCGGCATGTCATCCGCGCCTTCCAGCACGTGGATATAGTGACCGGCGCCATCCGGCACGAGGTGCCGCAGATGCACCTCCAGATCGCGACGCACGTCGGGGTCGGCGTTTTCGTTGAGCGTCAGCGAGGCCGAGGTGTGTTGAATGAAGAAATGCGCCAGCCCGACCTTGAGACGGGCCAGTTCAGGCAATTGCCCCAGCAGTTCGGACGTGACCAGATGAAAGCCACGCGGTCTGGGCTTGAGGGTGAGGGTCTTCTGTATCCACATGCCCCTATCATACACGCGGGTACAGCGATGACGGCTGGCTGCACTCCTCCAACGGCCCGCGCAGCCCGCGGCACGACCCTCAGCGGGCAAACCCGCTACAATGGCGCCCTTTGTTCGACCCCATTCCAGACCTCCTATGCGCACCAGCCAATTCCCCCTCAATACTGTCAAGGAAACCCCGGCCGATGCCGAAATCATCAGCCATCAGCTGATGATTCGGGCCGGCCTGATCCGCAAACTGGCCGCCGGCCTTTACAACTGGCTGCCGCTGGGACTCAGGGTCCTGCGCAAGGTGGAAAATGTCGTGCGCGAGGAGATGGACCGCGCCGGCGCCCTGGAAGTGTTGATGCCGTCAGTGCAGCCGGCTGAGCTGTGGCAGGACTCGGGCCGCTGGGAAGTCTTCGGCCCGGAACTGTGCCGTTTCCGGGACCGCCACCAGCGTGACTTCTGCCTTGGCCCGACGCACGAGGAAATCATCACCGACCTGGTCCGCAACGAGATCAAGAGCTACAAGCAGGTACCGGTCAACTACTACCAGATTCAAAGCAAGTTTCGCGATGAAATCCGGCCCCGTTTTGGCGTGATGCGGGCGCGCGAATTCCTGATGAAGGATGCCTATTCCTTTCACATGACGCAGGCCTCCCTGCATGACACCTACGAAGTCATGCACGCCACCTACAGCCGCATCTTCGAGCGACTGGGGCTGGAGTTCCGGGCTGTACTGGCCGATACCGGCGCCATCGGCGGCAGCCTGTCGCATGAATTCCACGTACTGGCCGATTCCGGCGAAGATGCGATCGCCTTCTCCGACCAGAGCGACTATGCCGCCAACGTCGAAATGGCTGAAGCCCTGGCCCTGCCGGCGGCCAGTGAGCCACCGGCGCCGCTGACGACGGTCGATACCCCCGGCCAGCACAGCATCGACGAGGTCAGCGCCTTCCTCAATGTCGCCCCTCAGCGCGTCCTGAAAACGCTGCTGGTCAAAGGGTCGGACGACGGCGTCGTGGCGCTGCTGCTACGGGGCGACCATGAACTCAACCCGGTCAAGGCAACCAAGCTTGCCGCCGTCGCCTACCCCTTGCAGTTCGCAACCGATGCCGAAGTCCGTGCCACCGCCGGGTGCGCGCCGGGTTCGGTCGGTCCGATCGGTCTCACCGTGCCGATCATCGCCGACCGCAGTGCCGCCGCATTGATCAACTTCGTGTGCGGCGCCAATGAGGACGGTCAGCACCTGACCGGCGTGAACTGGCAGCGCGACCTGCCGACGCCGGAGGTGGCCGATCTGCGTCTGGTGGTCGAAGGCGACGCCAGCCCGGATGGTGAGGGTGCGCTGCGGATCGCACGTGGTATTGAGGTCGGGCATATCTTCCAGCTTGGCACCAAATACAGCGAGGCCATGCAGGCCACGGTCCTGAACGAAGACGGCAAGCAACAGGTGTTGATCATGGGCTGCTATGGCATTGGTGTCTCCCGCGTAGTAGCGGCCGCCATCGAGCAAAACCATGACGAACGCGGCATCATCTGGCCGGACGCGCTGGCGCCGTTCCAGGTCGCCCTGACGCCGATCAACATGGCGACGTCGGAGAAGCTGCAGGCCACGGCCGAACATCTGTATGCCAGCCTCAAACATGCCGGGCTGGATGTGCTGTTCGATGACCGCAAGGCGCGTCCGGGCGTCATGTTCGCGGATATGGAACTGATCGGCATCCCGCACCGCATCGTTCTGAGTGAGCGTCTGCTGGACGCCGGCCGGGCCGAGTACAAGGGCCGCCGCGATGCTGAAGCGCTGGAGCTTCCGCTGGAGGAGGTCATCCCATTCCTGTTGTCGCGGCTGGGAGCGGCCTGACAGTGCCCCGGTGAGTCGGGGCCGGCACATCCCGTGCGTTTGGCCCCCCTCCCGCTTTCCCCTATAATCCAGCGTTGACCCGACCGGCCCCAGGATGACCCCGCCGCGCATGAATCCCCTGCTCAACTCGCTCCAGCCCTATCCGTTCGAAAAGCTGGCCAAACTGAAACAGGGCATCGAACCGCCTGCAGGACTCAAACCGATCGCTCTCTCGATCGGTGAGCCCAAGCACCCGACGCCGGCGTTGATCGGTGAAGCGCTGGCTGCGCATCTCGACGGTCTGACCCAGTATCCGGCCACCAAAGGCCTGCCGGCCCTGCGCGAGGGCATCGGTGCCTGGCTGAGTCGGCGCTTCCAGTTGCCGGCAGGCGCCATCGACCCCGACCGTCACATTCTGCCCTGCAATGGCACCCGCGAAGCGCTGTTTGCGTTTGCACAGGCCGTGATCGACCCCAGCCAACAGCCACTGGTGCTGATGCCCAATCCGTTCTACCAGATTTACGAGGGTGCCGCCTTGCTGGCGGGCGCTCAGCCGTTCTTCCTGAATGTCACGAACACGGCCGACCAGCAGCCCGACTTCGAACGGGTGCCGGACGAAATCTGGGCGCGTTGTCAGCTGCTGTATATCTGCTCGCCGGGCAACCCGACCGGCGCCGTCATCTCTGCCGACACGCACCGACTGTTGCTCGAGCTGGCCGAGCGATTCGACTTCATCATTGCATCGGACGAATGCTATTCCGAGCTTTACAACGATGAGTCCTGCCCACCCCCCGGCCTGTTGGGCACCGCGTATGCCATGGGCAATACCGAGTTCAAGCGCTGCGTGGTGTTCCACAGCCTGTCGAAACGATCCAATGCGCCCGGCCTGCGTTCGGGCTTCGTGGCGGGAGATGCCGCGGTGTTATCGCGTTTCCTGCTGTACCGCACCTATCACGGCTGTGCCTTGTCGGTACCGGTTCAAATGGCCAGCCTGGCCGCCTGGCAGGATGAGGCGCACGTCATCGCCAACCGAGCGCTCTACCGGGCGAAATTCGCGGCGGTCAGCGCCGTACTGGCAGATGCGCTGGATGTGAGCGTGCCGCCTGCCGGCTTTTACCTGTGGCCGCGAACCCCAGGGGACGATCAGGAGTTCGCCCGGGCACTGTTCGCCCGAACCCATGTAACGGTGCTGCCGGGCAGCTACCTGTCGCGCGATTATTTCGGCGTCAACCCGGGGCGCGGCCATGTCCGCATGGCCCTGGTCGCGCCACTGGATGAGTGCGTGGAGGCCGCGCACCGCATTCGGGAATTTGTTCAATCCTACTCACCTGTCTCATAACGTCATGTCACTAGAAAACATCATCAACGATGCGTTTGAAAACCGCGCGCAGATCAGCCCATCGACCGTATCCGCCGAAATTCGGGAAGCCATCCTCGAATCGCTGAATCTGCTGGACAGCGGCAAAGCCCGCGTGGCCGAGAAAAAAGACGGCCAGTGGGTCGTCAACCAATGGCTGAAAAAGGCCGTGCTGCTGTCTTTCCGGGTGACCGATAACCGCGTGATGGAAGGCGGCGAAACCAAATACTTTGACAAGGTTGAACCCAAATTCGGCAGTTACTCGCCGGAACAGTTTGCGGCTCAGGGTGTGCGCGTGGTGCCACCGGCCGCCGTGCGTCGCGGTGCGCACATCGCCCCCGGCGTCGTTCTGATGCCCTCTTTCGTCAACATTGGTGCCTTCGTGGATTCTGGCACCATGGTCGACACCTGGGCAACGGTCGGCTCCTGCGCGCAAATCGGCAAGAATGTGCACCTGTCAGGCGGCGTCGGCATCGGCGGGGTGCTCGAGCCTTTGCAGGCAGGTCCCACCATCATCGAGGACAACTGCTTCATTGGCGCGCGTTCAGAGGTTGTGGAAGGTGTGGTGGTTGAAGAAGGCTCCGTGATCTCGATGGGTGTCTACATCGGCCAGAGCACCAAGATTTACAACCGCATGACCGGTGAAATCAGCTACGGGCGAATTCCGGCGGGATCTGTGGTGGTGTCCGGCAACCTGCCGGCCAAGGACAACAGCCACAGTCTCTATTGCGCCGTGATCATCAAACAGGTCGATGAAAAAACCCGCAGCAAGGTCGGCATCAACGAACTGTTACGCGACTGAACGGAATGTCGCACCTGTCCTTGACCCACTCACTCCGTTTTACAAGAGGTAACCCCATGAACAAATTCATCCTCACCCTTGCAGCCCTGCTGGTTTGCGGTACGGCGTCTGCTGGCACCGAGCATTACCTGCGCCGCGATGGCAACCACGTTCAGCATTTGAAAATCACCCGCATCGGTGATGACATCAACGCCAGCATGGACGTGGATTTCGAACCCAACGGGCAGAGCGAGTCCGATCGCAAGCCGTGCTCGGCAGAAGTGAGCGGCGAAGCGAAAGCTACGGGAGAGAACGAAATTACGCTGCGCAAACAGATTGAGGGGGAAGCCCGACACTGCTCGCTCAAAATCAAGCTGAGCAACGACGGCGCCAAGGTCGAGCAGTCACCGGAGTGCACCTATTATGTTGGCGGGATCTGTCACTTTGACAGCGAAGGCAAGGAGCTGGTGCGCATCAAGTAACGAACAAGAGCGACTGCAGTCCCCCTCAAGAGACCGGACTGCGGTCGCCTTCCATCGGCGCTGACTGCTCACTTACGGCTTGGAGGATGCCGATGGGCGCACCGACACCACTCCCAGGCAACAGATCAGCGGCTGACCGGCAATTGGCCGCCACTTCGATCAATCCCATCGAATTTTCGTACCAGAACAGCTGCCCTTCAGGAACGGCGCAAAAAGTGAGCGCCTGCTGCACGGCTATGCCTCCGACACTCAGCACGGATCCGGCTCGCTCAGCCCGATAGCGCAAGCCTGTAATCAGATTGCCGTAATGATCGACATAGATTACCTCCGGAAGCTCGCTGACCCATGCTGACACCTCGGGCGCCGCCAGGGCCCGATGCGGCCACGCGAAGTCCCCCTCAGCCAGTCGAGCCGCAACTGGCGCATACAGATCCCGCCCATGGAAGCTGTTCGAAAGCCGCTCGGGCCGCCAGAGAATCTCCTTCCAAGTAACCTGATGCGCCTCCGCGGCCACTCCGTTCAAGATGCCGTTGTCAGGTCCCAGATACCAGCGGCCATCCGCTTCGAGAACAAGCGGTTTGCGCGAACCACCAACACCCGGATCCACGATGGCAAGCACGATGGCCTGCGGCGGGAGTTGCGATACCAGGGCGGCCAGCAGAAGACCGCTGGGCTGCGGCTGGGTCCGCGGGGCATTGCTGAGGAGATTGATAACCGGCGTGGTCGGTGAAAGAACGCGGAGAACTGCCTCCATCTGTCCCAGGTAGGGACCTTCAGCACCAAAATCGGTGAATAGAAAAACCAGTGGCTTCAAGGTTGATCAGAGGGCGTCAGAGCGTTGTCGCTTGATGCACGGTTCACAAAAAAACGGGAAAAGATCAAGCCCAGTTCGAACAACAGCCAAATGGGTACCGCCAGCAAGACCTGTGACACGACATCCGGGGGCGTGAGTACCGCGCCAATGATGAAGGCGATCACGATGGCATAGGGCCGAAGTTCGGTAATGGCTTCGCGACTCACGAGCCCAGTGGCCACAACAAGGATCGTTGCAATCGGGACCTGAAACGAAACGCCAAACGCCATGAACAAGGTCAGCACAAAGTCCATGTACTGATTGATGTCGGTCATGACCGCTACGCCCGGCGGCGCGGTCATGACCATGAATTGAAAGATCAGCGGGAATACCACAAAGTAAGCGAACGCTATGCCGGCGTAAAACAGAAGGATGCTGGCAATCAACAACGGCAGCGCCAGTCGTTTTTCGTGCTGGTAGAGGCCCGGGGCGACAAATGCCCACGCCTGATACAGCACGAATGGCATGCCAACAAACACGGCCGCAATCAAGGTGAGCTTGAGCGGCGCGAGGAACGGGGAAGCCACACCGATCGCAATCATCTGGGCGCCGGGGGGCAGGTGCTGGGTAAGCGGCCCGGCCAGATAGGCATAGACCTGATTCGACCAGAACGACATGACCAGAAAGATCAGGCCCACAACCAGCAAGGATTTGATCAGACGATCACGCAGCTCGATCAGATGCGCAACAAACGGCTGCTCCGCCTCAAGCCCGGCATGGGGTGGCTCAAGGCGTTTCATGTGTGTTGGGAGTGCTGGTGTTCACGGCCTCAGGTGATTTTTGTGTGTGTTCATCCGACACGGGCGGTGGGGCAAGTTTGAGGTCATTCACCTCACGCTCGAATTGGCGACGCTTCTCCTCCATGGTCATCCGCAGGTCGTACAACTGCAGTTCCTTGTCAATCTCCGTTTTAGCTGAGGCAACGATCATTCTGGCCTTGCGAATCCACAACGTGACCTCCCGAACAAGGCGTGGCAATCGCTCCGGACCAAAGACCAGCAGGGCCACCAAGGCAATCAGCATCAACTCCCAGAAACCAACGTCAAACATGATCGGCTCGGGTTAATGAGGCTTATCCTCGAGCCCCTTATCGGAAGATTCTCCACCCTCACCGGCGGGTTTTTTTACGGCTTCGTCTTCATGCAGCGCACTACGAAAACTCTTGATGGCTGACCCAAGGTCACCACCGATGTTGCGCAGTCGTTTGGTACCAAACAACAGCAGTACGATCAGGAACAGGAGCAATAACTCCCAAATGCCAATGCCCATCAGATGCCTCCAATCAGATCAAAACGAGTAGGTTACCGAATTGTGGACGTGAATGCCGAAAAATCAAAGCTGCAGCCGGGTCTCGTGCGACCGACCATTGCGGCCCAATGGCATTTTATAGATAATCCGTGGTTCGCTCGATCATCCGAAAGGCTTCAACGAATGCACACCACTATGCTCAAGGCCAAGCTGCATAGGGCTCATGTCACGCACTCCGAACTGGAGTATGAAGGATCCTGTGCGATCGACGGAGACTTGTTGGACCAATCCGGCATTCGCGAGTATGAGCAGATCCATATCTATAACGTCAACACGGGCTCGCGGTTTGTAACCTACGCGATTCGCGCCCAAGAAGCGTCCGGAATCATTTCGGTGAATGGTGCCGCGGCCAGGCTCGCCGCACCCGGCGACATCCTTATAATCTGTGCTTACGCAGGCCTCAGCCCGGCTGAACTGCAGAGCTTCG
>CAYFNI010000015.1:0-30977 GCA_964344495.1 uncultured Methylococcus sp. | reverse complement strand
GCAGTTCCACACCGGCCTCCAGCAGCCGGGCGACCAGCCCCGACAGATCGGCGCAGTCACTTTCGATCTGCGTCTCCAGCGCCAGACCCTCGCGGTGCGCCATGATGGCGATGCCATGCCGCCCCAGATCGCCGCTCACCAGCACGGCGTCGCCTGGCCGGACCGAGGCCGGCCGGATTGGCGCACAGGCGGCATCAATGCGGCCTATGCCGGCGGTATTCACATACAGTCCATCCGCCTGGCCCCGCTCGACCACCTTGGTGTCACCCGTCACGATCGGCACCCCCGCCGCCCGCGCGGTGGCGGCCATGGAGGCCAGCACCCGCTCAAGATCCGCCACCGGCAGGCCTTCTTCGATGATCAGGGCCGCGCTGAGTGCCAGCGGCCGGGCACCGGCCATGGCCAAGTCATTGAGCGTGCCACAGACCGCCAGCTTGCCGATGTCACCACCGGGGAAAAACAGCGGCTTGATCACATAGGAATCGGTCGTGAACGCCAACCGCTGATCACCGCAGAGCAGTTCGGCGCTGTCATGACGGGCCGCCAGCGCGGGGTTGTTGAACAGCGGCTGCACCTTTCGTTCGAGCAGTTGATGCATGAGTTGGCCGCCGCCACCGTGCGCCATCAGAATCCGCTCATACTGGTCCAGCGGCAGCGGACAGGCCGGTTGCAGGGTGTCGCTCACGGCTGGGCCGGCGTCGTGCGTGGCGGAATGTAAATGGTCTGCACACGCTCGCGGTCAGGGGTCGTCCCGCGTGGCGCGGGTGGCTGCCTGAGCATGAGCTTTCCGCCGCCGCCGGCCGGCGTGGCGGGCGTCGCCGGGCTGCCGGCCGGCGGCGGCGGAAAGCCGGTGCTGGGGAAACCGCGCTGCTGGAGGCATGCCCGCACATCGGTCGGACGCGGGGGCCGCGTCTGGGTGGCACCGCTGGCGGACACCGTCCGGGTACCCTGTTGCTGGCACGTCTTCAAGGCTACCAGCAGCGGGTCGGTCTTGGCCTCTTGCTGATAGCCGAACTGGCTCATGCACTTGAGGTAGGCGGCCGAATCAAGACTGACAGCCGGATCAGCACCCGCCGGCACGGGTTTGAGGGGACTTTTCGCGCGGCACAACTGGGCATCCTGATAGTAGGGCCCGGTTTTTTCGGCCATGGCCTGCTGCGGCGTGTTGGCAGCGCACCCGGTCTGCAACAGCAGCGAAAGCACGAGGGTTGGGAGCGGATGGGGTACCAGGCGGTGAAGGATGGAAGATGGCGTCATGATTGGAGTCTCGGAAAAGAAATTCGGTGGGATGGCCGATGGACCTCAGTCCATCAGGGTCGCGGGCTCCCGCGGCCGATAGCGGTAGTATGCCGCGCATGCCCCTTCCGAGGACACCATGGTGGCACCCAGGGGATGTTCGGGCGTACAGCGGGTGCCGAATGCCGGGCATTGGGCGGGCCGTAGGATGCCTTGCAAGACACGCCCGCTCTGGCATTCGCCGGTTCCTGCCGGGCGGCAGGTCGGCACATCAAAGCGCCGTTCGGCATCAAAGGCGGCATAGGCTTCACGCAGGCCCAGCCCACTCTGAGGGATCGTGCCCATCCCGCGCCACTCGCGGTCGATGACGCGGAACACCTCGGCCATCCGCGCCTGCGCCGCGAGGTTGCCTTCCCGCCGAACCAGACGACGGTACTGGTTGACGACCCGTGCTTCGCCCTGCTCCAGCAGGCGGATGCAGTGCAATATGCCCGCCAGCAGATCGACCGGCTCGAAGCCGGTAACGACCACGGGCACCCGGTACGTGGCTGCGATCGGTTCATATTCTTCGGTCCCCATGACAGTGCATACATGACCGGCAGCGAGAAAGCCCTGCAGGGAACACGAAGGCACGGACAGAAGTTGCTGCATGGCAGGTGGCACGCGGACGTGACTGACCAGCAGCGAGAAGTTCTTCAACCCCAATTGCTGCGCTTGCCAGACGGCCATGGCGGTTGCCGGTGCGGTGGTTTCGAAGCCAACGGAGAAAAAAACGACCTCCCGCTCGGGCTGCTCGCGTGCCAGCGCAACGGCGTCCAGCGGCGAATACAGCGCTTGCACGCCTCCGCCCGCTGCTCGCGCGGCCAGAAGATCGCCCTGGCTTCCGGGTACCCGGAGCATGTCGCCAAAGGAACACAGGATCGCGCCCGGCGTGCGGGCAATCGCGATGGCCGTGTCGATGGCGGCAGCTGGCGTGACGCAGACCGGACAGCCGGGCCCGTGGATCAGCGTCACGGCCTCGGGTAGCAGGTGGTCGAGACCATACTTCAGAATGGCGTGGGTCTGCCCACCGCAGACCTCCATGAGGGTCCAGGGACGCGTGCACTCGCGGGCAATGGCGTCGGCCAGTGCGCGCACGGTGGCCGGGTCACGATACTCGGTCTGGTATTTCATGCCGGGCGGCTCAGCGGCGGGCCTCAGCGTCCAGCGCCGCAAACGCGGCCAGCGTCGCCTGTGCTTCGTCCTCATCCAGCTGCGAGAGGGCAAAGCCGGCATGGACGATGACATAATCGCCAATACCCGCCTCGGGGGTAAATGCCAGACTGATCTCCTTGATGACGCCGCCGAAGCTGACCCGCCCCAGACGTTCAGGAGCATCAGGCTCGGACAGGCTGACAATCTGTCCCGGGATGGCCAGACACATGGGTAAACCTCGCACAGGGAAATCGGCGCGTGCATCCGTAGAACCGGCATTCGCCGCACGCCCAGAAGGAGCCGCTACAATAGCCGGATTTTGGGCGGCATGAAACTCGCGTCATGAAAGTCCTGCATTGCTCATGGATACCCGAGCCCACCGATGGTTTCATCCAGACCGGTGATTTCTGGCTGTGGGTGGAGGATCAGGTCGTTCGCCCGACGGATTGTGGCCGCCACCCGCGCCATTTGCCGAAATCGGATCTGATCGCGTTTCTGGAGGACGGTCTGGGGTTGACCGTCTCGGCCTATGAGCGGCGCTTCCATTTCGCGCCGCAACTGGCGGCATTGCCGTCCGTGGGCGGTGTGCCGCTGCCCGCGCCCGAGTATGACCACAGCCAGGATGAATCCCTGCCGCCGGTGGAACTGGGTCTCTGGGAAATCGATGCCTACCGGCAGGTACGGCCCATTCAGCAACTGGGTGAGTTGCGCTTTCTGGCTTTCTGCCACGCACCGGATACCCGCGCCGGCAGTGACTTGATGTTCTGGCACTACTTCACCCAGTCGCTCAAGGCGGTCATTCTGCGTGACCGCTATATCCCGCGACTGATCTATCGCCAGACCGGGAGCGGCTACGAGTTGCATGGCGGCTGGGAGATTGTCTCCGAGGAGTACGAGCAGATGATCCGTGATGCCGTGCTGTTGATGCCGGACGCCTGCGCCATGGCGGGCGAGCACGGCTATGAGAAATCCAGCCTGTTGCGGCACTGCGCCGAGGTGCTGGTGCAGCGCGTCGCCAGTGCCTGTTCGGCCTCGGCCAAGCTGGAACGGCGCCTGCGCGGTACGCTGGTCGAAGCGGCTCGGCAGGAGGTACAGTCCCGCCAGCCGTGGCAGCTGGATGCCGGCCTGAAGGTCTATCAGGATTGGCAGGCCTGGCGCCGCAAACTGGCTGCGCGACGGGGTGAAGCCGGTTTCAGCTTGCTGTTCCAGTTAACCGAACCGCCGCGCGAAGAGGACCCCTGGCAGCTGGACATGCTGGTTGCGCCACGGCGGGATCCGTCCTTGCAGATGACACTGGCCCGCTACTGGACGCTGAATGTCACCGAGCGGACCCGTTTCGTCACGCTCTGTGGCGAGGGCTTCGAGCAACATTTGCTGCTAGCCATGGGGCAGGCGGCACGGATTTACGGCCGCTTGTGGCAGGGGCTGGATGAGGCTCAGCCGTCCGGCATCCAGCTGACTCTGGACGAGGCCTTTGCTTTCCTGCAGCAGGACGCCTGGGTGCTGGAAGATGCCGGCTTCATCGTGCTGGTGCCCTCCTGGTGGACTCCGCAGGGCCGGCGCCGAGCCAAGATCCGGCTGCAGGCCACCGGCGCTACCCCGTCGGGCGCCAATCGCCGCAATACGCTGGATCTGCAGAATCTGATCGCTTACCGCTACGATCTGTCATTGGGCGATGAAGCGGTCTCGGAGGCGGAGTGGGCCAGTCTGGTCGAAAGCAAGTCACCGATGGTCCGCTTCCGCGGCCGCTGGCTGGCGCTGGATCACGAGAAAATGCGCGAGATGCTGGAGTTCTGGCGGCGACACCGGCACGAAGAAATCGGCATGAGCCTGCCGGAACTGATGCGCAAATCGGCCGAGGACGCCGAGTTTTTCGAAATCGAGCCTCGTCAGGCGCTGGCCGACATGCTGGGGAAGTTACGCGACCATAGCCAGCTCGCCCCGGCCGACAATCCGCCCGGCCTGCAGGCACAGTTGCGTGACTATCAGAAACGGGGGCTGGCGTGGATCGCCTTTCTCGAACAGCTCGGCCTCAATGGCTGTCTGGCCGATGACATGGGTCTGGGCAAAACCATACAGGTGCTTGCCCGCTTGATGCAGGAGCTCAGCGAAGGCAAGACCCAGCGGCCAACGCTGCTGGTGGCGCCAACGTCGGTCATCGGCAACTGGAAGAAGGAAATCGAACGTTTCGCACCCGGTTTGCGATCCTTCATCCACCATGGCAGCGTCAGACTGCGGGAACGAAGCGGATTCGAGGCCGCCTGTCTGGACGCTGATGTCGTCATCACCTCCTATGCGCTGGCGCGGCGTGACGAGAAAATGCTGGCGACCATTCATTGGCGTCGGGTCGTGCTGGACGAGGCGCAGAACATCAAGAACCCCGCATCTGCCCAAACCCGGGCCGTGCTCAAATTGACCGCCGATCACCGGCTGGCGTTGACCGGCACCCCAGTCGAAAATCGGCTGCTGGATCTGTGGTCGAT
This sequence comes from uncultured Methylococcus sp., assembly GCA_964344495.1. Taxonomy (GTDB): domain Bacteria; phylum Pseudomonadota; class Gammaproteobacteria; order Methylococcales; family Methylococcaceae; genus UBA6136. The sequence goes on along the minus strand of CAYFNI010000015.1, from coordinate 26,064 downwards.
CTTTAATTTTCTCAACCCCGGCTATCTCGGCAAGCAAGCCCAGTTCCGGCATCGCTACGAACTGCCGATCCAGCGCGACAACGATCCCCGTCGGGCTGACATCCTCAAACGACTGATCGAGCCGTTCATTCTGCGTCGGGTGAAGACTGATCCGGACATCATCCGCGACTTGCCTGAAAAACTGGAGAACCGCCAGTTCTGCAACCTCAGCAAGGAACAGGCCTCACTGTATGAAGCGGTGGTTCGTGACGTCGAGGGCCAACTGGGATCAGCGGATGGCATTCATCGTCAGGGGCTGATTCTGTCGACGCTCACCCGGCTCAAGCAGATTTGCAATCATCCGGCCCAGTTCCTGCACGATGGCAGCCTCTTCGCCAATGATCGTTCGCCGAAACTGGACCGACTGTGCGATATGCTCGGCGATGTCATCGGCGAGGGGGAGAGTGCCCTGGTATTCACCCAATTTGCCGAGGTCGGCAGTCAGCTTGAACGGCACTTGCGTGAGCAGCTCAATTGTCCGGTGTTCTACCTGCATGGAGCCGTTCCGGCCACGCGTCGGGAGCGCATGATTGCCGAATTTCAGGATCCGGAGACGGGTCCGGGGGTGTTCATTCTCTCCTTACGCGCCGGCGGTGTCGGCATCACGCTGACCAAGGCGAATCACGTCTTTCACTTCGATCGCTGGTGGAATCCGGCCGTTGAAGATCAGGCCACAGACCGTGCTTTCCGGATTGGCCAATTGAAAAATGTGTTCGTCCACAAGTTCATCACCTTGGGGACGCTGGAAGAGCGCATTGATCGATTGATCGAGGAAAAGAAACAGGTGGCGTCCCTGATCGTCGGTCACGACGAATCCTGGCTGACCCAACTGGATAACGAGACATTCAAAGAGCTGATCGCTTTGAATCGGGTAGCGGTGCTGGAGTAGCAACGTCCTTGACCAACAATGGTCCTGAACGCCCGTCCGTCATGCCCAGCCCTGCATGGGAGAGAACGCATGAGAAGCTAGCTCCATGCCTCAGGAGCCTGTTCATGCCGCGCATGCGGTTCTTCGGATTTCCCCGTTACAATCGTCAGGCTGACGGACGCCTTTCGGAGAAATTTATGCGCCTGGATCACACGTCCCTGGTTCCCATTCCAGCCAACCCATTACGTACCCAAACCCTGCGATTGGTCCTGTCGTGCGGGCTGATGCTGGTCGGCTGGAATGCGATCGTGTCCGCCGCGGATACTGCATCCGAAGCCCCGGACTCTCACGAGGAGGCGAGTCTGGATAGGGTCATGGCCCGTCAACGCATGGAAAAGCGGGCGCTCTTGAAGGATGCTCTGGCCCTCAGCCCTGCGCAAGCGAATCAGTTCTGGCCGGTTTATTACGACTACCAGGCGCAGCTCATTTCTATCTATGACCGGAAACTGGCACTGATTGAGCGCTACGAGGATGAGTATCCGAACCTGACGGAGCAGCAAGCCGATCATCTGGTTCGGGCTTCGCTGCAAGCCCGGAGGGATCAGCTTGATTTGCTTGAACGCTACTATGTGCGCTTGGCGCGACGCTTCTCGAAAAACCTGGCCGCACGCTTCGTTCAGATTGAGAGCGTCTGGAATGGCGCCTTCGACAACACCCTGCAGGCACGCTTGCCGCTGGTTCCGCAACCACCTGCGCGCTGATTTATCGGGGCTGTTTGGGTCGGCTTGCGCCTGACGAACGCCTCACGGGCTCTTTCAGCCCCGGCAGGTCCCGCGTCACGGTCAGACTCCGCCAAGCACCCGGCGCCAGCCCATCCAGCGACCACGGCCCAATTGCCTGCCGGATCAAGCGCAGGGTCGGATGGCCCACAGCGGCGGTCATGCGCCGCACCTGCCGGTTCTTGCCTTCACGAAGGGTCACTTCGATCCATGAATCCGGAATGCGGGCCCGATAACGGATTGGCGGGTCACGCGGCCCGATCGCCGGCGGCGCATCCAGCCGGCGCACCTTGGCCGGCCGGGTCTGGCCATCCTTGAGCATGACACCGTGGGCCAGGGCCTGGAGGGCCGCATCATCCGGCACGCCTTCCACCTGTACCCAGTAGCGTTTGGGAAGCTTGAACCGGGGATCGGCAATCCGCGCCTGCAGCCAACCCTGATCGGTCAGAAGCAACAGGCCCTCGCTGTCATAATCGAGACGCCCGGCGGGATGCACGCCGGGCCTGTCGATAAAGTCGGCCAAGGTCCGACGGCCACCCTCCCGGTCGGTGAACTGGGAGAGGACGCCGTAGGGTTTGTTGAACAGGATGAGTGCTGGCAATTGCCGCCTAGATATCGAGGTTTGAGACTTCCAGTGCGTTGCGCTCGATGAAGTCGCGGCGCGGCTCGACCTGATCGCCCATGAGGGTGGTGAAGATTTCATCGGCGGTGATGGCATCTTCGATCTTGACCTGCAGTAATCGGCGGGTGTTCGAGTCGAGCGTGGTTTCGAACAGCTGATCCGGATTCATTTCACCCAGGCCTTTGTAGCGCTGGATATGCTGCCCGCGTCTGGCTTCGCTCATCATCCAGTCAAAGGCAGCGCGGAAACTGTCCACCCGTTCCCGACGTTCATCCGCCGCAACATAGGATTCCGACCCAAACAGCTCCTCGGTGGTTTGACCAAAGCCGGCCAGCTTGCGGTAGTCGGTCGACTGGAAAAAGCCCGCAGCCAACTCGAACTGCTTGTAGACGCCGTGCATGCGTTTGCTGACCTGGAGCCGGAATGCCTCAGGCTGTGCGCCCAGATCGGCTTGCAGGCTGAAGCGGGCACCGGTCTCCTGTTCGTTCAACCGACGCGTCAGGGGCTGCAACCAGGCATCCACGGTGGCGCGATCGGACAAGCGTTCCGGATCCAGCGCCGGCACCTGTGTCAGGACATTCAGCAGGGTTTCGTCGTAACGATGACTGAGCCGGTCGATAATCCCCCGGACCGTGAGATAGTCCCGCGCCAGCTTTTCCAGACCGGCGCCCTGTATGGGTGGAATCGCCTCACCCGGGTGCAGTCGGGTTTTCTCCAGAGCGAGTTGCAGCAGGTAATTGTTCAGTTCGCCGTCGTCTTTGACGTACTGCTCCTGCTTGCCTTTCTTCACCTTGTAGAGGGGCGGCTGCGCAATGTAGATGTGTCCGCGCTCGATCAACTCCGGCATCTGTCGGTAGAAGAAGGTCAGCAGCAAGGTCCGGATGTGCGAGCCATCCACATCGGCATCGGTCATGATGATGATGCGGTGGTAGCGCAGTTTGTCCGGATCGTAGTCCTCCCGCCCGATGCCGCAGCCCATGGCGGTGATCAAGGTTCCGACTTCTTCAGATGAAATCATCCGGTCGAAGCGGGCTCGTTCGACGTTCAGAATCTTGCCCTTGAGCGGAAGAATGGCCTGGGTACGACGATCGCGGCCTTGCTTGGCCGATCCGCCGGCGGAGTCACCCTCGACGATGAACAGTTCGGACAATGCCGGATCCTTCTCCTGACAGTCAGCCAGCTTGCCGGGCAGACCGGCAATGTCGAGGGCCGTCTTGCGGCGGGTCATTTCGCGTGCCTTGCGGGCTGCCTCGCGGGCGCGGGCGGCATCGATCATCTTGTTGGCAATCAACTTGCCGATGCCTGGATTTTCAAGCATGAATTCCTGGAATTTTTCGCCCATGGCCGATTCGACCACCGGCTTCACTTCCGAGGACACCAGTTTGTCCTTGGTCTGGGACGAGAACTTGGGGTCAGGGACCTTGACCGACAGAATCGCCGTGAGGCCTTCGCGGGCATCGTCACCGGAGGTGTCAACCTTCTGCTTTTTCAGCAAGCCTTGCTCGTCGATATACTGGTTGAGGGTCCGTGTCAGTGCCCCCCGAAAACCGGCCAGATGGGTACCACCATCCCGTTGCGGAATGTTGTTGGTAAAACAGTAGATGTTTTCCTGATAGGAGTCATTCCATTGCAGGGCGGCCTCAACGGTGATGCCATCCTTCTCGGTCTGAAAGTAGAAAACCTTGTCGAACAGCGGTGTCTTGTTCTTGTTGAGGTGTTCGACAAAGGCCCGGATTCCCCCCTCGAATTCGAAGCGATCGCTCTTGTCGCTGCGCTCGTCCTTCAGCAGGATGCAGACGCCGGAGTTGAGGAACGACAGCTCCCGCAGTCGCTTGGCGAGAATCTCATAATGGAATTCGATGTTGGTGAAGGTATCCGCGCTCGGCTTGAACCGCACCGTGGTGCCGGTCAGCTGGGTATCGCCAATAGGGGCCAGCGGAGCCTCCGGTACACCGTGAATGTAGTGCTGATGATATGTCTTGCCGCCGCGGTGAATCTCCAGCGTCAGCGATTCGGACAGAGCATTGACCACCGATACGCCGACGCCATGCAAACCACCCGACACCTTGTAGGAGTTGTCATCGAACTTGCCGCCGGCATGCAGGACCGTCATGATGACCTCGGCAGCAGAGCGGCCTTCCTCCTCATGGATATCGACCGGTATGCCGCGCCCATCATCGCTTACGGTGATGGACTCGTCCGGGTGGATGGTCACACACACATTTTTACAGTAACCGGCCAAGGCTTCGTCGATGGCATTGTCGACCACCTCAAACACCATATGATGGAGCCCTGTGCCGTCATCGGTGTCGCCGATATACATGCCGGGCCGCTTGCGCACCGCATCCAGTCCCTTGAGAACCTTGATCGATGAGCTGTCGTAATCCGAGGGGTTTTTGGTGTCTGTCATGGGTGTTGTCATGCTTGGGTTATCCGGCCTTGGCCGACCTCGAACAGTGCGGCATCGCCGGAAATGCGGTCGTTGAGGGTCTCGTGCCCCGTGGCCGTGATAAAAAACTGGGTGGGTCTGTCCCGCAAAAGATCCAGCAGAATGCGCTGGTTGTCCGCATCCAGCTCCGACGCCACATCGTCGATCAGCATGCAGCCCGCGGCCCCAGCCCGCTCCTCCATCAACCGTGACTGCGCCAGCAGCAAGGCGTAGACCATCACCTTCATCTGGCCTCTGGATACGTAAGCCTTGATGGGGCGCTGGTCGAGACTGATGGAAAAATCCCCCTTATGGGGACCCGACTGCGTGTGTCCGTATCGAAGGTCTGCCGCGGCATCGCTTTCGAGAATGTCACTCAGGTCGCGGGACAGGTCCCAGCCCGCCTGAAGACGGAGCTCGAAGTGAGATCCGGAAAAGAAACGTCCCCCTATGTCCCGAAAAAGCGGCGCCAGACTATCAAGGTACTGCGCTCGCGCCTCGTGGAGCATTATACCGTACCGGGCAAGTTCATGATTCCATGGGGCTAAGTCGCCGGTCCGGCCGTTGCGAAGCAGCGCATTACGATGATTCAGCGCCCGTGAGTAGCGACGCCACTGCTCAAGGAAAGCGGGGTTATGGTGAAACACGCCGAAGTCGAGAAATTGCCGCCGCAATTTTGGCGCGCCTTCCAGCAAGGCGATGCCCGCTGGCTGTATGACCAGGAGCGGGAACACTTGCAGCAACTCGGCACTACTCTGAAGCGTGCGACCACCGAGGTGGATCGTGCGCGTGTTGCGGCTGATTTCAATACCGATTGGCAGCTGACCCGCGGTCGGTGAAGCGACCTTTCCGACCACGGTCAGCGCGGATGCGCCAAACTGGATCAGCTGGTTGAGCTGGGTGGTTCTGAAGGAACGCGCCCGACCCAGTAGGTAGATTGCCTCCAGCAGCGATGTCTTGCCGCTGGCATTGGCCCCTACCACATAGTTGATGTGCGGGTGAGGCTCGATGAGGACCGGCGCCAAATTCCGGAGTCCATTGACCTCCAGCTTGATCAAGCTCACCCGTCGTATCTCGTAGTCGCGGGGTCTACAGGCGCATCGGCATGACCACGTATTTGAAGCGCTGATCAACCACGTCTTCGATCAGACAGCTGTTGGCCGCTTCCGTAAACGACAACCGAACATGCTCGGCGTCGGCATGGCCGATTGCCTCCAGCAAGTATCCCGCATTGAAACCGACCGAGACATCACCGCCCTGGACGTCGATCTCCAGCCGCTCTTCCGCCTCCTCATGCTCGGCATTCTGGCTTTTCAGCGTCATGACGCCCTCTTCGGCCGCCACTTCAAGGCTGATGCTTTTTTGCTTTTCGGCTGTCAGCACCGACACGCGGCTCAACGCTCCTTTGAAAGCGTCCTTTTCGATGCGGTAGCTGCTGTTCAACTCGCGCGGCATCACGCGCTGGTAATCCGGAAAACGGCCTTCGATCAATTTGGCCGAGAAGCTGACTGTGCCGAGGTTGACGCGAATCGTGTTGGGGGAAATCTGGATATCGACGGTTTCGTCTGCGTCGCCGAGCAGCCGGTATAACTCCAGAATGCCTTTGCGTGGGACGATGATCTGTCGGTTGCTATTGAAGGATGTCGCCATGACCTCCTGAAACATCGCCAGCCGATGACCATCGGAGGCAACCGTGCGCAAGGTGCTTCCCTCGAAATCCAGCAGCAGACCGTTCAGGTAATAGCGCACATCCAGCTGCGCCATCGCGAAGAGGGTTTTGTCCAACGCCATTCTCAGCGTTTCACTGGGCAGCGTCAGATCGAGCTCGGTGGTTCCGGAATCAAAGGCCGGATAATTGTCGACCGGCAGGGTGGTCAGATTGAAGCGACTGCTGCCACAGCGGATGGCAAGGCGATCGTCGCGCAGTTCGACCATGGCTTCGCTGTGATCCGGCAGCAAACGAAAAATATCGAGCAACTTCCGCGCCGGTACGGTGATAGCACCTTCGGTCTGGGTATCGACTCCGACGCTGGCCACTAGCTGAACCTCAAGGTCGGTGCCGGTTAACTCCAGCCGACCTTGCTGCAGCCTGAGCAAAACATTGGACAAGATCGGCAATGTCTGGCGCTTTTCAACCACACCAATAACCTGGGAGAGGGGCGTGATCAGTACCTCGCGGGCAATGGAAAACTTCATGGGCACACCTTGGTGTTCGTGGGTTTCATCGAGTGTAAGGGGCAAATGACATCCGACGCTCAGGCTGACAGCGTGCGCTTGAGGTTATTGAAATCCTCCGCGAATTTGCTGTCGCTCTCGACCAGTTCCTGCACCTTGCGACAGGCATGCAGGACAGTCGTGTGGTCGCGTCCACCAAACAGCTGGCCGATCTCAGGCAGACTGTGGTTGGTCAACTCCTTGGCCAATGCCATGGCGGCCTGACGGGGGCGCGTGATTGAGCGGGTACGCTTGGCTGAGAGTAAATCGGCAACGCGGATCTTGTAGTACTCGGCAACCGTGCGCTGGATGTTTTCGACGTTGACCAGGCGGTCTTGCAGCGCGATCAGGTCCTTGAGTGCATCCTTGGCAAATTCGAGCGTGATGGGTTTACCGGTGAAGTGTGCATTGGCGATGACTCGCCGCAGGGCACCCTCCAGTTCACGAATATTTGAACGGATGCGCTTGCCGATGAAAAAGGCCACTTCGTGTGGAAGGTCGGTGCCGGCATGCTGTGCCTTGCTCATCAGAATCGCGACCCGCGTTTCGAGATCCGGCGGCTCGACCGCCACCGGCAGTCCCCAGCCAAAGCGGGACTTGAGGCGCTCTTCCAGCCCTCTGATTTCCTTGGGATAGCGGTCACAGGTCAAGACTACCTGATGTTTGTTTTCGAGCAGGGTGTTAAAAGTATGGAAAAACTCTTCCTGAGATCGCTCCTTGCCGGCGAAGAACTGAATATCGTCGATCAGCAGGGCATCGACGGTTCGGTAATAGTCCTTGAAGGCATTGATCGCGTTGTGTTGCAGCGCCTTCACCATGTCCGAAACGAAACGCTCGGAGTGGAGATAGACAATATTGGCACTGGGGTTCCCCTTCAGGATTTCGTTGCCGATGGCGTGCATCAGGTGAGTTTTGCCCAAACCCGCTCCACCGTAAATCAACAACGGATTGTAGGCGCGGCCCACGTTCTGCGCGACTTGCAATGAGGCGGCCTTGGCCAGCTGGTTGGATTTCCCTTCGACAAAATTCTCGAAGGTGAAGGCGGGGTTGAGGTTATTCGGCTGCTTGCGCGCCACAGCCGGCTTTTGCGGGGACCCCGGCCGGGCCATGGTGAGTGTCTCACTGGTGCGGGTGCCGATCTCCAGCAAGAGGATTGGCGCCGGCTCATTCTGGGTGGCGATGATCTCCTCGATGCGGCCATAGAAATGTTGACGCACCCAATCCAGCACAAATTTGTTGGGCGCAAGCAATTTCAGTTCGGCATCACTTTCGAGCGCTTGCAGAGGCCGAATCCAGGTATTGAACTGTTGCGCCGGCAACTCCCCCTCCAACCGGCTCAGACATTGGCTCCAGACCTGGCTCATAGACACATGATCCGGAGGGTACCGTGGCAGACAGGGGTAAACATCATCGGTGGGAGTCAGACTGTATCGTGGCACCTCACTATAACGCATCAGGCTTTCCCCTGCTCAGAGGATTGACAGTGGTCATTATCGTGCTTTAGGATTGCGTCCCTTTTGCAGGCCTTGCACCTCAGGTTTCACCATGAAAAGAACGTATCAACCCAGCAAAATCAAACGTGTTCGCACCCATGGCTTTCGTGCCCGCATGAAAACCCGTGGTGGCCGGTTGGTTCTGAACGCACGCCGCGCCAAAGGCCGGAAGCGGCTGACCGTCTGATCGCTTGCCTAACCCGCAGTTAGGGTTTCCGCGCTCACACCGGTTACTCTCGGCCCGCGACTTCCAGCCGCTCTTCGCGCAAGCGACCAGATCCTCGGACACATGCCTGACCGTGCTCGCCAGAGCCAACGGTCTCGGCATCCCAAGATTAGGCTTGGCTATTTCCAAGCGACAGGTGAGGCTCGCATGTGACCGCAACCGGATCAAGCGCATCTGCCGCGAATCGTTCCGGCTGCACCAACACGGTCTGGTCGGCCTCGACCTCGTTATCATGGCCCGAACGCCCGCCACCCATGCAGACCCCGCATCACTGTCCAGCGCCTTGCGCCGACACTGGTCCTATCTGGTGAAGCAATGCAAGCCCTCCTGGTCGCCCTCATCAAGCTTTACCGCTATCTCCTGAGCCCTTGGTTAGGGCATCATTGTCGTTTTGAACCAACCTGCTCGGTCTATGCTCTTACCGCCATCGAGCGTTACGGGGCACTCCGAGGTTCAGGCTTGGCCATCAAGCGACTGTCGAAATGTCACCCTTGGCATGCGGGCGGACTCGATCCCGTACCAGATAAGAAACCGGAAATAACCAATGGATAATGCAAGGTTCGTACTGATCGTCTTCTTTTTCTTCCTGAGCGTCATGCTGTACCAGCAATGGGAAATGGATTACGGCCCCAAACCACCCGTTGCAACCACCGCAGCCGGGACCCAAGGCGTGACGGCCAGCCCGGACATGCCGGCTTCCAATGGCGCCACAGCTGAAGCCCAGCCGGGTTCAACCCAGAATGACGAACTGAGCTCCCGCCAGCGGGTGCGTGTCGAGACCGATGTGATGCGCCTCGAAATTGACACCGAAGGCGGTGACATTCGTGTACTGGATCTATCGGGCTACCCGGAATCCAAGGAAACGCCAGACAAGCCGGTTCGACTGCTGAATGACGAGGGTTCGGTCTTCATTGCCCAGAACGGTTTCATTGGCGATACCGCCTCAGCGCCCAACCATCATACTGTCTGGCAGACTGATGCCACCGCGTTTGCCATGGCAGAAGGTCAAGACGAGTTGAGAGTCCCGCTGACCTGGAAGAGCCCCGAAGGGGTATCCGTCACCAAGACCTACCTGTTCCGACGCGGCAGCTACGATATCTTGCTGCAGCAGGATGTCGTCAACCAGAGCACCTCACCCTGGAGTGCCCGCCAGTACGTCCAGCTTCAGCGCAAGGACCCGGGCGACAAAAACAAGGACCAGTTCGTGCGCACCTACACCGGTGGCGTCCTATTCACGCCGGAAGAGAAATACGAAAAGATCACCTTCAAGGACATGGCCGGCGAAAACCTGAGCCGTAAGTCTCAGGAGGGCTGGGTTGCGATGATCCAGCACTACTTCCTGGCAGCATGGATACCGGTTTCAGGCCAGGAAAACACTTACTACACCAAGGCGCTGTCCGATGAGCATTTCGTGATCGGCAGCTATGCGCCAAGCCTGGTGGTAAATCCGGGCGAAAGCAAAACCACTCAGGCGCAGCTGTTTGCCGGTCCCAAGCTCCAGCGCGTGTTGGAAGCCACCGCCCCGGGGCTTGATCTGACCGTCGACTATGGTGCGCTGACCCTGATCGCCAAGCCGATTTTCTGGCTGCTTGAGCAGTTCCATAAAATCTTCAACAACTGGGGCTGGGCCATCATCTTCGTCACCTTCACCCTCAAGGCCCTGTTCTTCCGCCTGTCGGCCGCCAGCTACCGCTCAATGGCCAACATGCGCAAACTGCAGCCAAAGATGGCCGAGTTGAAGGAACGCTTCGGTGGTGACCGCCAGAAGCTGAATCACGCCATGATGGAAATGTACCGCAAGGAGAAGGTCAACCCGCTCGGCGGCTGTCTGCCCATCCTGGTCCAGATTCCGGTCTTCATCTCCCTGTACTGGGTGCTGATCGAGGCGGTCGAGATGCGACAGGCACCCTTCATCGGCTGGCTGACCGACCTGTCTTCCAAGGATCCGTACTTCATCCTGCCGCTGTTGATGGGCGTCTCCATGTTCATCCAGCAGAGACTGAGCCCGCCGCCGTCCGACCCGCTGCAAGCCAAGATCATGCAATTCTTCCCGGTCATGTTCACTGGCTTCTTTGCGTTTTTCCCATCCGGACTGGTGCTGTACTGGGTAGTCAACAACGTGTTGTCAATCCTGCAGCAGTGGTACATCAACAAGACGATTGGCGAAGCGGTTCCGGCCAAGGCCTGAAACGCTCCCTCAATCATGCGGGTAACGGCCATGGCCGTTGCCCGCCCCCTTCAGCATGATCCCCACCGGCGACACCATCGCAGCCATTGCCACCCCGCCGGGGCAAGGGGGTATCGGGGTGATACGGGTATCTGGCGACGCCGTGCCGATCCTGATGACGGCGCTGCTTGGTCGATCCTTGCCAGCCCGCCAAGCCTGCTTTGGGCCGTTTCTGGATGCTGAGGGACAGCCGCTGGACCAGGGACTGGCGCTCTACTTCCCCGCACCGCACTCCTTTACCGGCGAGGCCGTGCTCGAGCTGCATGCCCACGGGAGCCCGGTTGTGCTTGATCTGCTGATGCGCCGACTTTTGGCGCTCGGGGCCCGGAACGCACGGCCTGGCGAATTCAGCGAGCGGGCCTTCCTTAACGACAAGATCGACCTGGCACAGGCCGAGGCCATCGCCGACCTGATTGAAAGCACTACCGAACAGGCGGCCCGCTCGGCGCAACGGTCCCTGCAAGGCGATTTTTCGCGGCTGATCATGCAACTGGTCGACGCCCTGATCGAGTTGCGGCTCTATATCGAGGCGGCCATTGATTTCACCGACGAGGACATCGATTTTCTGGGTGAGGGCCTGATCGGTCAGCGCCTGCAAGGACTCCGGCAGCAACTGACGGCCATTCGTTCCACCGCCCGCCAGGGCCGCCTGCTGCGCGACGGCATGACCCTCGTCATCGCCGGCCGTCCCAATGCCGGCAAATCCAGCCTGCTCAACCGTCTGACCGGACAGGATACGGCCATCGTGACCGATATTGCCGGCACAACCCGTGACACCTTGCGTACCTTGATCCAGATCGACGGGCTACCACTGCACCTCATCGATACCGCCGGCCTGCGCGATGACAGCGACGACCCGGTCGAACAAGAGGGTATCCGCAGGGCGCGGACAGAAATCGCGCATGCCGACCGGATCCTGCTCCTGGTCGACGACACGCATCCCAGCGGAAGCGCAGGGCTTCTGGACGACATGGCCAGCCATCCAGCCATCACACGCATTCATAACAAGATTGACCTGACCGGCAACCCACCCCAACTGGAAAACACCGCCGACGGACCGGTGATCTATCTGTCGCTCAAAACCGGCGCAGGCTTTCCATTATTAATCGAGCACCTCAAGGAATGCGTCGGTTACGACAGCCATGCCGAGGGTATTTTCACCGCCCGCCGCCGCCACCTCGACGCCATCGACACGGCAGACATCGCCATCGGAAGCGCCTTCACCCACCTTGCCAGCGGTGCCCCGGAACTGGTCGCCGAAGAACTGCGCCTCGCTCAGCAAGCGCTCGCCGAAATAACCGGCGAATTTACCAGCGACGATTTATTAGGCCGAATTTTCTCAAGTTTCTGCATTGGAAAATAATCTTCCGAGGGCAGATCTAGCCTCCCGGAGTTGACAGGGCCATATAGGCATAACGGGAGCATGAAAAGTCTTGAAGAGGTCCTCGATTTCTATGATCGGGGAGGTAATGTCAGCAACGCTCACCATATTGGCAACCTCGTCTTTCCAAGACCTTTTTCAAAGCTTGATAGAGAAGACCTTATCCTTTTCCTCAAATCGCTGACGGATGAGCGGGTGAGGTGGGAGCGCGCGCCTTTTGACCACCCTGAACTTTGGGTCAGTGTTGGATTTGAGGGAACGCCTGATCAACTAAAGGATCAACAAATGTACATCCCCGCTGTGGGCAGAGGCGGTCGCTCGAAATCCGAGGGTCCGCTACTGCCATTTGAAGAGTACCTTCCTTGATCCTATCGGAGACTCCTAGCCGTCAGGGGCGCACCCCACACAACGTGCCATTGCTGTCGCATTGTGGCTTGATCGTGTTATCGCGTTGCGCTTGGTTCAACTCATACACCGTGTTGTTGGTTTGCGCATTGGGTGTGTCGCAGCCGCAGATCTGACTGGCACAGCAACTGCAGTTTGCCAGCGATTCAACCAATGCGATCTGGGCAAAATTGGCCATCTTGCCCACCCCCTGACAAGCCTTGCCCGACAGCGCTGCCTGCGCCTTCACTGACGGGTTGTAGGCGGCATTCGTTTCTTGGCCGATGCCGATGGTGGTACAAAGCGTCGAGTCACAGGTATAACCCACCTGCAAACCCGGTGTGACCGGGGTGCTGTTCTGGTATGAGGCACACACGTTCTTGCAGAGCTGGCTGTTCGGATCTACCGCTACCGGTTTGCTCGGGTTGTAGAGAGGGCAGCCGTTCTTGCCCGCCTGGTCGGGAGTGCACTGCGCATCCGGTAAGGGTAAGGGTTGCTCGTCAGGATTATAGGCGGCTGACCAGACGCGTCTCGGCCCGGCCGTTCGCACCTTGCCGTTCGCATCCACGTTGGCATTGCAGCTCTGGTTGGCCTGCCCGATCTGGTAGGGGCCCCTGTAAACCGGACACTCACACGAGACTAATTCGTTGCCCGCGGCGTCGGTTTTGCCCGTGCGGGTACAGGGGGCGGTCATGCAGCCAGCATAAAGACCCGCGCAGTTTGTGATTGGTGCGGCGCTGCTGCTGTAGTTACCAGAATACAGGGGCGAGAAGACCGAAACCAGATCCGCCCCCGGAACCAGAAGATTGGTGTTAATCGCCTCGCACACAGGGGCTTCAGGTTCCGTATCCGGGCAGTCGGATCCATCAGCGCCGCAGGCGGCCACGGTTTCTTTGTAGACAATCAGGTTGGATATCGCATTGATATCCACGAGATAGGGTGACTTGGCGCCCGCACCGGTGTTACTGATGGCATAACAGGTACAGTTGGCCACACGGCCATCCTTGGATAGCGTACATGGCAGAGATGGATTGTCAGGGTTGCTGCCAGTCGGCTGCAGGGGGCCGGAGTAATAGCACAAGGCATATTCAAAGGGTCGGCCGGTGGGTGGTTTGCACTTGATGAAGTTGGACGATGCGCTGGAAATATTGGCGTAGGCCGGCCCGTATGAGGTAGTCCATCGATCGTTGTATTTGTAGACGCTTTTGAGCGTGACCCCGCGCAGAATATCGCGACTGTAAAGCTTTCCATAGATCGAGCTCGTCACTTTGGAAAGACTTTGCGTTGATTCAATGCCCTGCTCGTCGGCTTTGGCTGCACCGGCAAGCGCCAGTAGATAAAGACCCGTAAAAAGGACGCCGGCAAGGTTTAGCAGCCAGTGTCGGTTGGAGGAGGTGAGTACCATCATGCGTGAAACCCCTGGCGTGCCAGAAAAATCTAAACGGAAAGAGGGGCTTTGAAACCCCTCCCAAGCAAGTGGCATCAGGCCGCCAGCTTGTTGCCAAACCGGCGCACACGCAGCGAAAGGCTGACCAGCACCACACCAAATGCCACGGCGTAGGCGGCAATGACCCAGAGCAAGCCCAGCGCCCCAACTTCGGGCTGAGTGATCAGAATACTGCCGAATAGTACGGACGCCAATCCACCCAGCACCAGCAGCCATTCCCCCTCAATCTCCTTGCGCAAGCGAATCGCCAGAACAATCTGAAGCACTCCGCGGGCTATCGCCCAGACGGCGATGAACATCAACAGGGCCAGCGTGGTAACGGCCGGCACAAAGAAGGTCACCATGCCAGCACCGATGCCGATCAGCCCCTCCAGCAACAGGACACCCCACTCCTCGTGATGACGACGCCCATCAATGGCGGACCAGACACCGAAAATGCCTTCGGCCATGGCAAAAGCACCAAACAGGATAACCAAGGAAGCCAACGAAATACCGGGCTGTAGCCAAGTGAGCAACCCGAAGGCGATGGCGACAATACCTCTGACGAGTAGAACCCACCAGTTTTTGGCGAGGTTGATGGCGAGTGTTTTACCAATGTGATTCATGCTGTTTCCCCTCTGGATGTGGTCGGTTTCATTGTATTCCGCGGGCCAGTAAGCCGGTGATGGTCTGGCCACCCCACGCACGAACCTATGCTGATGCAGCTGGGCTGTCAATCAGTGACACTTGGATGCTTCGGCACCTTGTCACTGTCGAGCTCGTTACAACAATCGCAATTTTGCATTGAACCAGCCCCGCATTTATGCGCATGCGGGCCATTCTCCCTTATCATGCGAGGCTGTTTATTGTTTAAGCGGACACCGACCATGCAGACTCGCGTTCTCTCCGGATTTTTGTCGCTCTTTTTATGCCTCTTGCAAGGCTGTAGCCACCGATCGCAGACCGTCATTGGCGGGCCGGACGCGGAGGAAGCCGCCATCCGCATGGAAGAATCAAAGCAGGAATACAACGATTGTGTCGCCAATCGCCATGTGGGTGAGCAAACCTGCGATCGCCTGCAAGCGCTTTACGAGAAGGACAAGGCAGAATACGAGGCCCAGGTTCAATAATCTTTAGGGTCTACCAACCCAAGGCACGGCTGCCCTGATAGAAGATGAAGCAGACCACCCAGGCCAGCAGCAGTGACCACAGCACCGAGAGCACCATGAAGCCCGTGCTGCGAGCCTCCTGACGCAGTGTGGCGATGGTCGACAGACAGGGCACGTAAATCAGCGTGAACAGCATGAAGCTGTAGGCCTCCACCCAGTCCAGCTTCTGTGCCATGAGGCCCATCAATGCGTCGCCTTCCAATCCATAAATGGCGGCCAGTGACCCAACCACTATCTCCTTCGCGACGAAGCCGAAGATCAACGCCAGACTCAATTCCGCATTGATGCCGATGGGGTTCAGTACTGGTGAGAGAAAACTCGCAATATGCCCTGCCAACGTCCCTGCGCTGCTGGGCGGAACATCAGCCGGCAGATGTGTCAGCAGCCACACCGCCACTACGCCAGCCGTAATGAATTTCGAGGCTCGACGCAAGAAATGCTGCACCTCATGCCAGCCGCGCAAGGCCACCTGCCGCCACGTCGGCAGACGGTAGGGTGGCAATTCGATCACAAATGGCTCGTTGTTGACGTAGCGACCCTTGAACATGACTGCCGTCAACAAGGCAGTGAAGAAGCTCAACAGATACAGGCTGAACAACACCGCGGGTGCGGCGCTGTCCGTAAACAGTGCCGCAGTCATGAACAGAAAAACCTGCAACCGTGCCGAGCACAGCGAGAACGGCACGACCAGCATGGTCAACAGCCGCAGCGGTCTTGAGCGCATGACACGGGTACCCATCAAGGCCGGGACATTACAGCCAAACCCCATCAGCAGCATGACAAAACTGCGTCCATCGAGCCCCAGTCGTGCCATCAGCGCATCCATTAGAAAGGCAACCCGTGACAAGTACCCGCTATCCTCCACCAACGTCATTGCCAAAAAGAACAGGATGATGATCGGCACAAACGAAGCGACCGTACCGACACCACTGTAGATGCCATCCAACAACAAGCCTTCAGCCAGCGGCGGCCAGCTGCTGAGAAGTGGCTCGAGGGCCTGTTGGCGAAGCTCCGTCAGTGCCCACGCCACGCCATCCTGCATCGGCTTTCCCAGCGAAAAAATCAGCTGAAACAACACGAACATGAGCAAAAAAAACAGTGGTAGCCCGAACCAGGGATGCAGGAGTATTCGGTCGATCTGGGCGGTACGGCTCGGCGGGAGCTGATGGGGAAGATCGACAGCCGCCTTGAGGATTCGCGCGCTCGATTGCTCGATGGCATGGTCTTCGGAAAACAGATCCGACAGTGTATTCGGCGTCGTGTGTTCGCCCGGCAGGGCGAGTGTTGCGCCAAGCGCTGATCGCACCTCATTGAAGCCCAGACCATATTTGGCGCTGGTCATCACGACAGGAAACCCCAGTTCCGCCGAGAGGGTGGCAGAATCAATGCGCATGCCGAGTTGCCGGGCTTCATCGGCCATGTTTAACACCACCACGCAAGGCACCCCGAGTTTCTGGAGTTGCAGCGCCAGAGGCAACTGCCGATCCAGCTGGGTCGCGTTGAGAATGATGACGATCAGGTCGACGGCATTGTTTTCCAGAAAATCGCGCACGACTTTCTCGTCTTCGGAGAAGCCATGAAAACTGTAGATGCCAGGTAAATCAACGACCTTGGTCAGATGGCTGCCCAACAGGGTTTGGGCACTCATCAGATCGACGGTGATACCGGGCCAGTTACCGACCCGGGCCTTTGCCCCGGTCAACCGATTGAAGAACGTGGACTTACCGGTGTTCGGCATGCCCAGCAAGGCGATACGCTTCATGCGGGCATCAGTACCTTGATTTTAGCCGCATCCGAACGCCGCAGAATGACATCCGTCATGCCAATGCGCACTTGCAGCGGTCCGTCAAAGCGCCCTTTCCTGATGACTGAAATGTCTTTTCCGGCCCGGAATCCCAGGGCCTGAAGCCGATGGTGAAGCGCCTCATCCCCTTCGATCGATTGAACAACCGCTTTCTGGCCAGCACAGAGATGGTTGAGGTCGGTATTCACAAGCGCCCTGTCCGCAAATGGTAGTGATTCTTAATTTAACACAAAGTACGTGGGGTCATCGCTCATGCCGCGTAACACGCTTTCTCCGGCTGGAATAAGATCAGTACATGAATGCCACACCCAGGTTGTACTGGTTGGGCAGGGCGCCTGCAGCGGAGTTGAAGTTCCGATAATCCAGCTTAACGGCAACGTTCTCGATCGGTTTGTAGGTCAGCCCGCCCTGATAAATCCACTGGTCATACAGGCCGCCGTAGTCATCGAATCCATCCGGGACACTCGCCAAGGTGTTGTAGGATTCATATCGGAAGAACGGTGCGATGTATTGCGTGCTGTCATTCCACAACCAGGGCATGAGGTTATAAGCGAGCTCGGTGTACCACCCGTAGTTTTGGCTGCCGATGGTTTCTCCCTTGGCCGCACTCAATTGGGCCGCATTGCCGATGGTGCCCACGGCACCCAGTGCTCGCATTTCCAGGCCCTTCCAGTGCCATTGAATATGCCCTTCGTACAATTGCGTGAGGACGTTCAAACGTTGCGAGCCGTATTGTGGGCTGCTGTAATCGAATCCTTGGCCAGAATTGCCCACCCAAGCCGAAACACCAGCCAGCAGACCCGGGACGAAGGGCATGTCGTAATCCAATCGACCCGTAAAGGCAAAATCTTCTGCAATGGCATTACTGCCGCTCTGCCTACCCTCCCTGATACCGCTGGTGCTGAACCCCTGGGCATTGAGTCCGTTCATGCCGTACATCCGGTATTGCAGACCGGGTGCGAGCTGACCCCAGACGCCTGCGCCAATTTCACGCCAGGTGGTGGGGATAATGACCTGCTCAACCTGCGGTCGGTAATTACCATGGAAGGTCGGACCTTCATGAATTTCGTTGATGAATCCCATTGGCACCAAGGTCAAACCGGCCCTCACATTGGCGTAGTCCTTGAGCAGAAAATCGAGATATGAGAACTCAACCGACACTTCTCCCTTTTGTTCCGAACCTTCGCCGGTCGTGGCGTGCTCGAATTCAAACTCGTTATTCAAAATAATCCAATCGTTGAATTTGTAACCCGCATAGATCACCGCACGCATGTTATCGGCGGTGGATTTGAGATCCTTGTCATACCCGGAGTAGGCCCATTCGCCGTAACCGCCAATTGAGAGACCCCGATTGACCCGGTACACCTCTGAAGCGGCTGGGCCGTAGCCATACTCAATCTTGTATTCGCGTTTGTCCGGGATATGCAGCTGGGTTTTCAGCTTCTCCACTTCGGACGCCAGAATATCGGTTTTGCGTTCACTTTCTGACTTCTGCGATTTGCCGGTCATCGCTACAGGTGTAGAAACCGTGGAACCGGCCGTCCCGGATTTTGTATTGGCCTGCCCTGTACCCGACCCCTGCGGTTGTGTGGACGTTTTGCTGGCCTCGTTTTGGCTGATTTTGTTTTGAAGCTCTTCAATCTGCTTCTGTTGTTGCTGGATGATCTTCCACATTTCATCGATTGATGACGGCTTTGATTTCTTGGCCTCAACAGGCTCAACCAGCGTGCCAAACACAAGCATGGTGCACAGTAACGTTCCTAAGGGTTGGGTCTTACGCATGGGTCCGACTCTGGGGTAGTTGCGATGTGTTTAGACAACATCATACGCCCATGAGTCTCACTTGAAAACCATTCTCGTTTGATACAAAATCTTGTGCGTTATCTGATCTTACGTTGGGTAGGTATCTTGCCCGCGTCCGTCCTCCAAGAGAGTCCACATGTATTTGAGATGCCTGCTTGTTGCGCTCTGGGTTGGAGCCTTTGTGGTCAGCGATAATGTATCGGCCATGTCCCGCAAGGCGCGTTTGGGCAAACTTCTGTTTTTCGATACCAACCTCTCGACACCGCCAGGGCAAGCCTGTGCCAGTTGTCACGCTCCCAAAGCGTTCTTCACCGATCCCGATAAGCATGAACCGACATCAGAAGGGGTCATCAAGGGGCTCTTTGGCAAACGCAATGCGCCCACGTTGATGTACAGCCAAGGTTCACCCCCCTTCCACTTTGATAAGGCATCGGGCTTGTTTTTTGGGGGTCAATTCCTTGATGGTCGAGCCAGTTCACTGGTTGATCAGGCAAAAGGGCCCTTTCTGCAGGCGCTGGAAATGAATAACGCCAACGAAGGAGAGGTTGTTGATAAAGTCAGGGCATCAACTTATGCCGGCATGTTCAAGCAGATTTATGGACCCTCATCATTGGATCAACCGGCATCTGCTTACCAAAAAATCGCCGAATCAATAGCCGCTTTCGAAAAAACACCGGCGTTCGCGCCAATGACATCCAAATACGATTATTACCTGATGGGTATGGTCCGCCTGACGCCAGAGGAATCCCGCGGAAAGTCCGTGTATGAGGACGCGCACAAAGGCAATTGCGCGGCCTGTCATCCGAACCGGCCCTCCGACGATGGTCGGCAACGGCCTGTATTCACCGACTTCAGCTATGACAACCTCGGTATACCCAAAAACCCATCCAACCGGTATTACCAACAAAATCGCGCCTTCAACCGGGAGGGTTATCGATTTGTGGATGAGGGGCTTGCTGAAAGCGTCAACAACGCAGCCGAGTCCGGCAAGTTCAAAGTTCCCACGCTGCGCAACATCGATAAGACGGGACCCTACATGCACAACGGCTACTTCAACACCCTAAGGGGTGTCATCGAGTTCTATAACACGCGCGATGTGAAACCCGAATGTCCCAGCGATTGGACCGACGAGGACGCCGCCCTGGCTCAGGGTTGCTGGCCGGCACCGGAATTAAACAGTCATGTAAACCGCAATGAGCTCGGACATTTGGGATTGAGTCCACAGAACATCGATGACCTGATTGCATTCCTCAAAACCCTGACGGATGGTTATCGGTTGAACCGCGGCCGATGAAATTCGGCTTTGTTTCTTTTTGGTATACAGACCAGCTATCGGGGCCGGCATTGTAAATAAACCGATCGTAGATAAACTGATACCAACTTCCGACCTTGTTCATTTAGGCCGGAAATGGTTTCAGTGTCTTGCTCCTCCTTCATGTTTGACCCGCGCACGCAGCGGGTCTTTTTTTACCTTGTCTCCACGCCGTGCGTTTTTGGGTTGAAACGCATGCGCCAAAATGGCCGCCGTAGCCGCGACATTCAACGATTGCACGCCCCCTTCACCCGCCAGCGTCAGGATGACTTCACAGGCATCCAGAGTTGCTCGACTCAATCCCACCTCTTCATTACCCAAGATGGTCAGACAAGGCCTTGGATCCGGCTTCAAGTGCTGAAGCGAAATGCCGCGTGAACACAGCGCCGTACCAATGATCCGGTAGTCGGATCTGAGCGATGTCAATATTGCAGGTAATGAAGTCGCTCGGTACAGCGTGAGGCAATCCAGACCGCCTTCGGCAATCCGGTACGCTGCATCTGACACGCCGGCCTGATCCGGGTGGTCCGACAAAATCAGATGCCTGAAACCGAAAAAGGCGAGGGAACGTGCAATAGCCCCAAGATTGTGCGGATTACCGATACCATCCACCACAAACAGATGTTGCCCTTGCTCTGCGAGGCGTTTGGCGGTTGTCGTGGTAAAACGATGCTCCGGCTTTGGCTCGGCAACAGCCACTACACCCCCATGAAGCACAGTGCCGGCAATTTTGGCCAGTTCATCGCCATCCATCTGCCGATAGGGCTTGCGGCTTTGGGCCAGATGGGCGCACACCGGGCCCACATCTTTTGCCCGTCGACCTTCGTAGAAAAGCCGCACAATGCGCTGCGGTTCATGCCGAAATAAACTCATGACCGCCGCCAGACCTGCCACCCGTATCAGATTGCTCCTTCGGCTGTCCGGGGTCGAATCCACCCATCCGTTGCTGGGCTTACGCGCGGAAACACGTCCGGGTTTACTTGTGTCGGGCGGCTTTGATGAAGACACGTGCTACTACCGGAAAAAAAACGGGATTCTACAGGCCTACCCGAAACCTTGCTGCATACAGTGTCCCAAACTCGGCAGCAGGCTTCTTCTTTCTCCCATCCTGAAGACGCCTATAGCGCTCATAACGGTGACCACCCGTGCAGCAACGCGGTATGTTACTGGCGTAGTGGGGCCTCCTGATCCTCTACCGGTGGCTAGCCACCGATGCTGAAGTCCATATTCTGATATCCAAACGCCTATGATTACCTACAATCCCAAATCGTGGTGGGGGCTCATCTTCCAGTTCCACAAGAGCGATACCTTCCGTCGACTCTTGCCGAACATGCTGACCATAGCCCTCTTTAGCGCTGCCGTTGGCTACCTGGATCAAGCCGTTTTTCCGGGTATCCTGCAACCGACCAATGTGGTGCATTCGCTTCTGGGGTTCGTCATCTCTCTGCTTCTAGTGTTCAGAACGAATACGGCCTACGAACGCTGGTGGGAAGGCCGTCGCTGGTGGGGTCAACTGGTCAACACCTCCCGCAACATTGCCCTCGCACTGAATGCTTACCTGCCCAAAAACGACCCGCTTCGCGGACCCATCGCTGAGACGCTGACCCAGTTTGCCGTTACGCTCAAGGATCACTTGCGCGATCTGCCTTTTGAAATAACCGGACCCATCCGGCATGGACCGAATGCCCTCTCTGCCGAACTCTTCGGACAGATCGAGCGCTTGCGGTATACGGGTTCCATCACCCCGGAACAGTTCCGCACCCTCATCGATGAAGTCCAAACGCTGGCAGATATCTGCGGTGGCTGTGAGCGGATCAAAAAGACTCCGATTCCATACTCCTACAATCTCTTCATCAAAAAATTCATCTTTGCCTACATCATGACAATGCCATTCGTATTCGTGCATGACTTCGGCTACTGGACAACGCTGTTTACGACCTTCATGTTCTACGTGTTGGGAAGCCTCGAGATTCTCGCGGAAGAGGTCGAAAACCCTTTTGGCACGGATCCCAACGATTTGCCGACCGACGAAATCGCCGAAACTATCGGTCGTAATGTGCATGAAATCCTGATCAACTCGATTCGCTTCTAGTCGATTCCTCGATCATTCAATGCCGGGGGTGGTTGCTATAATCCCGCCTCGTTTCGCGCACGGTCACAGCTTTCCCTCATGCCAGAACATATCCTGTTCCTCACCGGCAAACTGGCCGAAAAACAGTTGCGCCGATTGCTGGATGAAATGGAGCCGGATTTTCACTGGAAGGTGCAACCCCTGGGCATCACAGTGGCGGCGCTGATGACGGCCGACATGATTCGGCGTCGCCTCAAGGATACGGATGGGGCCAACCGCATCATCGTCCCAGGCCGTTGTCGGGGTGATCTGGCCACCTTGTCCGCGGATCTGGGCGTTCCCGTCGAGCGCGGCCCGGACGAACTCCACGACCTGCCGGAATTTTTCGGCAAGGCCAAGCAAAAGCCCGATCTCACCCGTTACGAGTTGCATATTTTTGCCGAGATCGTCGAGGCACCGCAGCTCGATGTCGATGGCATTCTGCGTCGCGCGCGCGACTATCGGCGGGATGGCGCGGATGTGATTGATCTGGGGTGCCTGCCAGCGACGCCCTTTCCGCATCTGGCCGATGCCATCCAGGCACTCAAGGCCGACGGTTTTCGGGTCAGCGTCGACTCGCTCGAACCGGACGATCTCATTCTGGGTGGGCGGGCAGGTGCGGACTTCCTGCTCAGCCTGAACGAGGACACGCTGTGGATTGCGGATGAAGTCGCCGCGACACCCATATTGATACCGGCCAGGCATGGCGACCTCGACTCGCTTGACCGGGCCATCGCAGGCTTGCGCGCCAAGGGCCATGACTTCATCGTTGATCCAATCCTGGATCCGATACACTTTGGTTTTGCCGATTCGATCTTGCGCTACCACGAGGTCCGCCGGCGCCATCCCGAGGTCGAAATCATGATGGGCGTCGGCAACCTGACCGAGCTCACCCATTGCGACACGGCCGGCATCAATGCGACCTTGCTGGGCATCTGCTCTGAACTGCATATCAAGCACATCCTGGCCACTCAGGTTAGCAAGCACGCGCGCAAAGCAGTGCGCGAAGCCGATCTCGCGCGCCGCATCCTGTTTGCCGCCCGTGAAATGAACCGGCTTCCGAAACACCTGGATGATGGACTCATGGCCCTGCATGAGCGGGCTCCGTTCCCGCTCAGCCGCGCTGAAATTCAGGAGCTCTATGAGGCCATCAAGGATCCCAGCTACCGCATACTCATCAGTCCCGATGGCCTGCATATCTTCAACCGGGACGGCCTGCATACGGCAGACGATCCTTTTCAGCTATTCCCGAAACTGGGCGTCGAAGCGGATGGTGGCCACGCCTTCTATTTGGGAGTCGAACTCGCCCGCGCCCAGATTGCCTGGCAACTCGGCAAGCGCTACACCCAGGATCAGCCACTCGAATGGGGTTGCCAGGTCGACCTCCGGGATGATCCCTCCATCAACCCGCACGCCTACAAACCGGCCGGCCCCACCTTGCACCAACGGCGCGAATTGAACGAGCGCGCAAACGAAAGCCCCTTACCCGACACTGAATCATGATCCGCGAAGTCATCATCACCAGCCAGTCAGCCACCGGCGCTGCGCACCTCGCCCCGATGGGCATTCATGTCGTGGATGGGGAAATGTTGCTGATGCCATTCCGTCCCTCGACCACGCTCGAGAATGTGCTCGCTACGGGGCATGCCGTAATGAATTACTGCGATGATGTCCGCGTATTCGCCGGCTGTCTGACCGGTCGGCGCGATTGGCCGTTGCGGCCCGCAACCGCTATCCCTGGCCAGCGCCTGGCGGGTGCCCTGGCCCATACAGAACTCCGGCTGCTGCGGGTCGAAGAGGACGCGCTGCGCCCGCGGCTATTCTGTGCGGTCGTTCATGAGGCCAGTCATGCGCCTTTTCGCGGCTTTAACCGCGCTCAGTTTGCTGTGCTGGAGGCAGCCATTCTGGTGAGTCGTCTCCCTATGTTGCCGCCAGAAAAGATAGATGCCGAACTGGAATACCTGCGTATTGGGCTCGAAAAAACGGCCGGTCCGGATGAGCAGGAGGCTTGGTCCTGGCTGATGGACTCAGTCACCGCTTTTCGCGGAGCACCGGCATGACCGGGTTGCTGGCAAGCGTTGCCAGTCTGGCCGAGGCGCAGATCGTGGCGGCATGCAACGTGGATATCGTCGACCTCAAAAATCCCCCGGCTGGCGCCCTGGGTGCCTTGCCCCTCGACACGGTTCGAACGATCGTTGATCAATACTCGGGCCAGATCCCATTGAGTGCCACCATCGGTGACCAGCCGATGCAGGCGGATGTGATCGGGTCTGCTGTCGCGGATATGGCGGCCACTGGGGTGGATTTCGTCAAGCTGGGATTTTTTCCAGATGGTCCATGGCAGCCTGTGCTCGACCATCTCCATCCATTGACCGCTCGCGGCATCCGTCTGGTCGCCGTCTTTTTTGCCGATTATCCTCTGCCTGCCGACTGTCTTGCGTCGGTGGCTCAAGCCGGTTTTACCGGCGCCATGCTGGACACGGCCGACAAGCAGGCCGGCTCCCTCACGGCGTTACGTGACATCGGCTTTTTGCGCACATTTGCCGCAGAAGCCCGGCGCCTCGGTTTGCTGTGCGGTTTGGCCGGCTCTCTGCGCTATGAGGATATCGATACGCTGCGACCTCTCGGCGTGGATTATCTGGGCTTCCGCGGCGCACTCTGCGGAGGTCTTCGAACCGCCACACTGGATCGCGAGGCCGTCCTTCGTTTAGAACAACACATTCATAAGCCCCTTCCGCCAGACTGCTGTGAGATCCGCCATGCTGTACCCCCTGATCCGCTCGGCCTTATTCAAACTTGATCCCGAAACGGCCCACCACCTCACGCTAGCCGGCCTCCGGTCGCTGAGTCGTCTGGGTGCTCTGAATCCCTTCAGGCAGTCTTCGGCCGGTCGGCCGGTCTCCGTCATGGGGCTGCACTTTCCCAACCCTGTCGGACTCGCGGCCGGGCTGGACAAGGATGGTGAGTGCATCGACGGGTTGGCGGCTCTGGGTTTCGGTTTTATTGAAATCGGTACGGTCACACCCCGCCCACAACCGGGGAATCCTAAACCGCGTTTGTTTCGATTGCCTGAAGCCGAGGCCATCATCAACCGGATGGGCTTCAACAACGAAGGGGTGGATCACCTGCTTCAGCGCGTCCACCAATCGCGGTTCCGGGGCGTTCTCGGTATCAATATCGGCAAGAACAAGGACACGCCGGTCGAACAGGCTCTGGATGATTACCTGTTCAGTTTGCGCAAGGTCTATACCTCTGCCAGTTATGTCACGGTGAACATCTCCTCGCCCAATACGCCGGGTCTTCGGGACCTCCAGTCGGGCGAGTCGCTCGATCACCTGTTGCGTGGCCTGATGGCTGAACGTGCCACTCTGTCCAAACAGCATCAACGGCAGGTGCCGATTGCCGTCAAGATCGCGCCGGATCTGGACGAGGCCGGCATTGATGAAATCGCCGAATCACTGATTAAACATGGTGTCGATGCCGTAATCGCCACGAACACCACGTCCAGCCGCATGGGTGTCGAACATCTCGCGTCGGGCGCAGAAACCGGGGGCCTGAGTGGTCGACCGGTTTTTCAACCATCAACCGAGGTGGTTGCCCGACTCGCCACACGACTCAGTGGCAGGCTTCCGATTATCGCTTGCGGCGGCATCTTCAACTGCGAGGATGCTCGCCGTAAGCTTGATGTGGGCGCTGATCTGGTTCAGGTTTATTCTGGCCTGATTTACCGGGGCCCGGCACTGGTCCGTGAGTTAGTCGCAGGCCTTTAGGCTTTCTCC
>CAYFNI010000014.1:29401-31022 GCA_964344495.1 uncultured Methylococcus sp. | reverse complement strand
TTCCTGATCGTGTTAGCCGGAGATCCGTATGACCCCTTCTTCATCCTCCCGATCCGTCCTGTTGTGGGGGCTGATTGCCCTGTTGGGTGCCTCCGCCGTGGGCGGTATCGCCTTGAACCGGGGTGAGCCGGTCAACAGCCTGTGGTTCGTCACGGCGGCGGTCTGCGTGTATGCCCTGGGGTATCGGTTCTACAGTGCCTTTGTGGCGGCCAAGGTACTGGTGCTGGATGCCTCGCGTGCGACACCGGCGGAACGCTTTCATGACGGACGGGATTTTGTGCCGACCAACCGCTGGGTGGTGTTTGGTCATCATTTTGCCGCCATCGCCGGCCCGGGTCCGCTGATCGGGCCGACGCTGGCGGCGCAGTTCGGTTATCTGCCGGGGACGCTCTGGATTCTGATCGGTGCTGTGATCGGCGGCTGCGTGCAGGATTTCATCATTCTGTTCTGTTCACTGCGTCGCGATGGGCGTTCGCTGGGACAAATGGCACGCGATGAGTTGGGTCCGATTGGTGGCAATACGGCGATGCTGGGCGTGATGTGCATCATGATCATCCTCATCGCGGTGCTCGGCCTGATTGTGGTCAATGCGATGAAGCACAGCCCGTGGGCGACATCGACCGTCGGTGCGACCATCCCGATTGCAATGCTGGTCGGCCTCTATATGACCCGTCTGCGGCCAGGGCGGGTGATCGAATCGACGGCGCTGGGCGTCGGGCTGCTGTTGCTGGCCGTGTGGGGCGGCGGCGTCATCGACCATCACCCGGAACTGCGCGGTGGGTTCGATTTTAGCGGCGAATCACTGGCGCTGATGGTGATCGGCTACGGTTTTGCCGCGGCGGTGCTGCCGGTGTGGTTGCTGCTGGCGCCGCGCGACTATCTGTCCACTTTCATGAAACTGGGTACCATCGCTGCGTTGGCCGTGGCGATTATCGTCCTGCACCCGGTGGTGAAGATGCCGGCCGTGACGCCGTTCATCGACGGGACCGGGCCGATTTTCGGCGGCAAGCTGTTTCCGTTTGTGTTCATCACCATCGCCTGCGGGGCGATTTCCGGCTTCCATGCCCTGATCGCGTCCGGGACGACGCCGAAGCTGCTGGCTAATGAGGCGGATGCACGGTTCATCGGTTACGGCGCGATGATGATGGAGTCCTTTGTTGCCATCATGGCCATGGTGGCGGCGACTGTGCTGGATCCGGGGGTCTATTTTGCGATCAACAGTCCGGCCGGGGTGGTGGGCGCCGATGCCGCGGCGGCGGTGGCGAAGATTTCCGGCTGGGGCTTTCCGGTCAGCGTTGAGCAGATGCAAACACTGGCGCGCGAGATGGGCGAGACTACCCTGTTCGCCCGCACCGGCGGGGCGCCGTCACTGGCGGTTGGCATGGCCAGTCTGTTTGCCAGCGCATTCGGCGAGCGGCTGCTGTCGCTGTGGTATCACTTTGCCATCATGTTCGAGGCGCTGTTTATCCTGACGACGCTGGATGCCGGCACCCGTGTCGCCCGTTTCATGTTGCAGGATGTGCTGGGCAATTGGGTCCCGGCGCTGGGACGGACGGCCTGGTATCCGGGCGTGATTCTGACCAGCGGTCTGGTGGTCGCCGGGTGGGGTTGGCTGCTGTAC
>CAYFNI010000014.1:0-29391 GCA_964344495.1 uncultured Methylococcus sp. | reverse complement strand
CTGTACAACGGGGTGATTGACCCGCTGGGCGGCATCAACAGCCTGTGGCCACTGTTTGGAATCGCCAACCAGATGCTGGCCGGCATTGCGCTGTGTGTGGCGACGACCATCATCGTCAAGGGTGGCAAGCTCCGTTATGCCTGGGTGACAGGTGTGCCGCTGGTCTGGCTGCTGATTGTGACCACGACAGCCGCCTGGCAGAAATTGTTCAGTCCTGAACTGCGCATCGGTTTTCTGACCCATGCGCGGGATTTGTCCGACAAGCTGGCCAGTGGCGCCCTGCCTGCGGATCAGGCTGCCAAGCTGCCGCAATTGATTTTCAACGATTATCTGGATGCCGGCCTGACGGCGCTGTTCATCGCCGTGTCATGGGTCCTGGCGGTGGAGACATTTCGGGTTTGCCGTGCCGTGGTGGTGCGACTGCCGCATCCACCGTCCAGCGAGTCAGCGCATGTTCCGACCCGGCTGCCGGCGGAATGGGTGCGCGATTGAGTGAATTGAGGGGGATGCTGCGGTCGGTGCGGTACCGGTTTTCGGGTAGAATTCGCGCCTTTTATCCTGCTTGCATGTGCCGTGAACGCTGAATCTGATCGTACCGTTTTGATCCCCGAGTGGGCGGAGCAATCCGCTGTCCTGTTGGCCTGGCCGTATGCCGAGGGCGATTTCAGCCCGTGGCTGGGCGATGTCCAGCGCACCTATGGGGCGATTGCCGAGGCGGTAGTGCGTCGTCAGACGTTGATAGTAGCCTGTCGTTCGGCGTCGCACCGACAGGACATTGAGGCGCATTTGCAGGCGCGCGGGGTTGACCTGAGCCGAATCCGGTTTGTCGTTCTGCCTTACAACGACGTCTGGGTGCGCGATACCGCGCCGTTGTCGGTGCAAGGCAGGGATGGTCTGCGCTGGCTGGATTTCCGTTTCAACGGTTGGGGCGGCAAGTACGCGCATGCTGATGATGCGGCCTTGGCTGAGCGGGTCCACGCGGCGGGCGTCGTGTCGGGAGTGCCGCGGGACCCGGTGGCGTTCGTGCTGGAGGGCGGCAGCGTCGAGTCAGATGGTGACGGCACGATCATGACGACGACCCGCTGTCTGCTCAATCCCAACCGCAATCCGAGTTTTTCCAAGACCCAGATCGAGGCGCAACTGGATCGGCATCTGGGGGCCGATCAGGTGCTGTGGCTGGAGCACGGACATGCCGAAGGCGACGACACCGATGCCCATATCGATACGCTGGCCCGTTTTTGCTCGCCGCATGTCATCGCCTACACGGCCTGTGAGCAGACCGATGATCCTCTGTATGGGGAGTTCCAGGCGATGGCGGCGCAGCTCGCGACTTTCCGCAACCGGGCGGGTGAGCTCTACCGGCTGGTCCCGCTGCCAATTCCGGCGCCGATCCGGAGCGAGGACGGCGACCGTCTGCCGGCCACCTATGCCAATTTCCTGATCATCAACGATGCCGTGCTGGTGCCGGTCTACAACGACCCAGCCGATCAGGTGGCATTGGAGCGGCTGGCCGCCTGTTTCCCCGGGCGGGAGATGGTCGCCATCGATTGCGTTCCCCTGATCCGTCAATACGGCAGCCTGCACTGCATGACAATGCAGTTCCCGTCGCCAGCTCACCTGTCCTGAGGGCCTATGGCATCGTTTCTGAAAATCGGTTTTGTCCAGCAAGCCTGTGGCCATGCGGATCCGGCGGTCAATCTGGAGATTTCGGCGCAGGCCATTCGCACCGCTGCCGCCCAAGGGGCCGAACTGGTACTGTTGCCCGAACTTCACCTCGGCCCCTATTTCTGCCAGACCGAGGACACCGGTTGCTTTGATCTGGCCGAGCCCATTCCCGGTCCGACTACCGATCAGTTGGGCATGCTCGCCCGTGAGGCGGGTGTGGTACTGGTGGCGTCGTTGTTCGAGAAGCGCGCGCCGGGGCTGTATCACAATACGGCCGTAGTGTTCGAGAAGGACGGCCGCCTGGTCGGCAAGTATCGCAAGATGCATATCCCGGACGATCCCGGCTATTACGAGAAGTTCTACTTTACGCCCGGCGATCTGGGTTTCCAGCCGATTGCCACCTCCGTCGGCACACTCGGTGTGCTGGTCTGCTGGGACCAGTGGTATCCGGAAGCCGCTCGCCTGATGGCGCTGGCGGGGGCTGATCTGCTGCTTTACCCGACGGCCATCGGCTGGAATCCGGATGATCCCGCGGATGAGCGCGAGCGTCAGCTCAATGCCTGGATCACGGTGCAGCGCGGTCATGCCGTGGCCAATGGCCTGCCGGTGATTGCCTGCAACCGGATCGGTCATGAAGCCGATCCCAGCGGTCAGAGTCGGGGGATCCAATTCTGGGGCAACAGCTTTGCTGCGGGCCCCCAAGGGGAATTCATCTGTCAGGCCGATGATGTCACAGCGCAGGTGTTACGGGTGGATATCGATCGGAAGCGTTCGGAGGATGTGCGCCGCATCTGGCCGTTTTTGCGCGATCGCCGGATCGATGCCTATGAAAAGCTGACCCGGCGGTTCATTGATTGATGTGCAAGGGTGGCACCATGAGCGTGTGTACTTGCCCGCTGTGTGCCGTCAGCGAATCAGGTATTCATCCAGTTCATGGCCTTCCGAGATCAGTGCCTGCAGCCAGCGGGGCTTCATGCCGCGTCCGGTCCAGGTCTGGCTGGGGTTTTGCGGATTCCGGTACTTTGTAGCTACCTTGCCTCCCTTTCTGGGTGGAAGCGGCTTGTCACCCTCCTGAATTTCGACCGTACAGCCTATGGATGCGGCCAGATCGCGTATCTGGACGAGTATTTCCTTGCGCTTGTTGTTCTGTTTATCCTTCAAGGCACGCTGGGCTTCGGCAATCATATGGGTTAACTCGGCTTCTGTCAGATGGGTTAATTGGCTGGTCATTACGGATACCTCGTGAGGGTTGTGAAAATAGGGTCTTCTCTTGTCATGATAGCACGTATCGAATAAGAAATTGTACGTATATCATGGATCGCCATCCTAGATAAGGCGATTTGCGAATGCTGTTTCAGCGTGGTGTTTTAGGACAGACCTTACCACTGGGTATAGGCTGTTCAAATCAGGGAATACTCAGATCACTCAGGTAATTACGCCAATCGATCAAGGGGCCCTAATGGGCCGAATATCCCTTACTCTGACAGTTCGCCTGCGTTAACCCCTTTCGGACAGAGCCCCCGCTGCGGCGGCCTCGATACCGTGGATGTAAAAGTGACACAGTTGTATAACTCCCCCTATTCACCTCTTTCGCCACCAACGCCTGAAATTGCCGGCAGCACGCAGATCTGGCGCGGTCTGGCCGGATGTGGCGATGCGTTGGCTCTGGCGCGAGCCGTCAGTGAGGACCGTTGCCTCTATCTGGTGGTGACCGAAGATACGGCATCGGCCGTCCGCCTTGAGCATGAAATGCGCTTCTTTCTCGGTAGCGCAGTGCGAACGCTGCATTTTCCCGATTGGGAAATCCTGCCTTACGACGTCTTCTCGCCGCTGCCAGAAATCGTCTCCGATCGACTGAAAACGCTCGCGGAATTGGTGCACACGGCACACGGCGTGCTGTTGACGCCCGTATCGACACTGATGCAGCGCATCAGCCCCCGTTCGCATGTGCTGGGCAATACCTTTTCGCTCCGGCCCGGCAGCCGGTTGCCGCTGGATGAAACCCGCCAGCGTCTGGAGGGGGTCAGTTACGCCTGCGTCAATCAGGTTATGCAGCACGGCGAGTTTGCCATTCGTGGATCGATATTCGATCTTTTTCCAATGGGCAGTCCGGTGCCCTATCGCATCGAGTTATTCGACGATGAGGTTGAATCGATTCGCATCTTTGATCCGGAAACGCAGCGGTCGAGTGACAAGGTCGATGAAATCAACCTGTTTCCCGCCCGGGAATTCCCGTTTGATGAGGCCGCCATCAAACGCTTTCGTCAGGCCTTTCGGTCCGAATTTCCTGATGCCTCAGTGAATAACCCGCTGTATCAGGAGGTCAGCAAGGGCATAGCGGTCGGCGGGATTGAGTCCTATCTACCCCTGTTTGTGGAGCAGACGGAAACCCTGTTCGATTATTTGCCAGGTCGAACCAAAGTGGTCCTGCATGGCGCCATTGAACGCGCGGCGGAGCAGTTCTTTGCCGAGGCCAGTACCCGCTACGCCACCCGTCGGGCCTATGTCGACCGCCCGCCGTTACCCCCCGGACGACTGCTGTTGTTGCCGGACTTGCTGCACGAACGCTTGCAGTCACAAGCGCTGATCAGACTCGAGACGGCCGCCGAAGACGAATCGGCGATGACCGGATCAGGGGGTCGGTTTGCCTGCGCACCATTGCCGGTGGTGGCGCTGAACCCGAAACAGAAGGATCCGGCCGACGCCTTGCGCACCTTCATCGGGGCGCCGGGCCGGCGGGTCTTGTTCGTCGCCGAAACGGCCGGGCACCGGGAGGCCTTGCTGGAGACGCTGGCACGCCATCAGTTCCGGCCTCGGGTGGTGGAGTCATGGGCGCAGTTCCTGCAGGGTGGCGACCCCCTGAATCTGGTTGTTGCCCCCATGGATCATGGTTTGTGGATGACCGAGCCGGATCTGGCCATCATCACCGAGACCCAGCTGTCCGGCGAAAAGGTTCAGCAGCGTCGGCGTCGTCGGGTATCCAGTGGCCACACGCTCGATCAGATTCTGCGCAACCTCGAGGAACTCGAGGTTGGTGCGCCGGTCGTGCATCAGGATCATGGTGTGGGCCGCTTCATGGGGCTCACCCACCTGACGGTGGGAGGCATCGAGACCGAATTCCTGACGCTCGAGTACGCCCACCAGGACACCCTCTATGTGCCAGTCTCTTCCCTTCACCTGATCGGCCGCTACAGCGGCGCCAGCCCCGAGTCCGCGCCGCTGCACCGGCTGGGTGGCGAGCAATGGCAAAAAGCCCGCCGCAAGGCGCTGGAGCGGGTCCGCGATGTTGCGGCCGAGTTGCTGGACATCTATGCCAAGCGCGCGGCCCGGCAGGGCCAGAGCCTGAGCACGGTCAGCAGCGAGTACGCCGATTTTGCCGCCGGGTTTCCGTTCGAGGAGACGCCGGATCAGGAGACCGCCATTCTCGATGTCATCAAGGATCTCGCCGCCCCACAGCCAATGGATCGGGTCATCTGTGGCGATGTCGGTTTCGGCAAGACCGAGGTGGCCATGCGCGCCGCCTTCATCGCCGTCCAGAACGGCAAGCAGGTAGCGGTGCTGGTTCCAACCACACTGCTGGCCCAGCAGCATTATCAGAACTTCCTTGACCGCTATGCCGACTGGCCGATCCGCGTCGAGACGCTGTCCCGCTTCGTCGGCAAGAAACAGCAGGCACAGGTGGTCGAGGATGTGGCGCAGGGAAAGGTCGACATCCTGATCGGTACCCACAAGATTCTGCAGAAGGATGTCGCCTTCAAGGATCTCGGTCTGGTCATCATTGATGAGGAGCAGCGCTTCGGGGTCGCGCAGAAGGAATACTTCAAGAAACTGCGCAGTGAGGTCGATTTCCTCACGCTGACCGCCACACCGATTCCGAGAACACTGAATCTCGCGATGTCCGGTCTGCGCGACATCTCCATCATCGCCACGCCACCGCCCAACCGCCACGCCATCCAGACCTTTGTCAGCGAGTGGGACTCCGGCCTGATCGAAGAGGCCATGCTGCGCGAGATCAAGCGTGGCGGGCAGGTGTACTTCCTGCACAACAAGATCGAGACGATGGAGAAGATGGCCCGCGAACTCGAGGCCCTGATTCCGCTGGCGCGGATCCGGATCGCCCACGGACAGATGCCCGAGCGCGAACTGGAGCAGATCATGCTCGATTTCTATCACCAGCGTTTCAACGTCCTGCTCTGCACCACCATCATCGAGAGTGGCATCGACGTGCCCAGCGCCAAC
Organism: uncultured Methylococcus sp.; assembly: GCA_964344495.1. Classification (GTDB taxonomy): domain Bacteria; phylum Pseudomonadota; class Gammaproteobacteria; order Methylococcales; family Methylococcaceae; genus UBA6136. The sequence continues at coordinate 23,487 of CAYFNI010000014.1, read as the reverse complement.
ACCATCATCATCAACCGTGCCGACATGCTGGGCCTGTCGCAGCTGCATCAGATTCGCGGCCGGGTCGGGCGTTCCCATCACCGGGCCTACGCCTATCTGATCGTGCCGCCGAAGAGCCTGATGACGTCCGATGCCACCAAGCGGCTCGAAGCCATTGAGGCGTCCGGTGAACTGGGCGCCGGGTTCATGCTGTCCTCGCATGATCTCGAAATCCGCGGAGCCGGCGAGTTGCTCGGCGATGAGCAAAGTGGCCAGATTCAGGAGATCGGCCTGAGCCTCTATACCGAGCTGCTGGAACGCGCGGTCAAGGCGCTGCAGTCAGGGCGCCAACTGGAGCTGGATGCATTGCCGCATGAAGTGGGCCCCGAAATCGACCTGCAATGCCCGGCACTGATTCCGGAAGACTACCTGCCCGATGTCCACACCCGGCTGGTGCTCTACAAGCGCATTGCCAACGCGCGCAACGCAGACGACCTGCGTGCCCTGCAGGTCGAAATGATCGACCGCTTCGGACTGCTGCCGCCGGCCACCAAGACACTGTTTGCGCAGACCGGGCTGAAGCTGCAGGCAGAACAGCTGGGTATCCGCAAGATCGAGGCCGGTCCGACCGGGGGTCGGCTGCTGTTTCATCCGAATCCGGACATTGATCCGATGAAAATCATTCAGCTCATTCAGACCCAGTCCCAGGTCTACAAGCTGGACGGTCCGGAGAAACTGCGCTTTTTCACCCCGATGGAGACCCCCGAGTCCCGGGTCGAGTTTGTCGAAAAGCTGGTCGAGTTGTTGCAGGATTCCGGTTGACGTTGGAGGCAGCGGAACGCATCAGGTTGAACAGTGCCCGCGCTTCCCGCATAATGCGCCTCTTGCCGCCGCGATCCTCCGGGGCGGCTGATCAGAGTTCAATGGCGAGTCATGTCGGTCCCCTCGCAATGATACGCTGCAAACCCCGCCAGGCCCGGAAGGGAGCAACGGTAGCACCGGACTCGTGTGCCGGGGTGTGGCTGGCATGATTCGCCACCCCACTCATGTGCCAGGACAGCACATTTTCTTCTGAGTCGCGATGGCTTATCAGGCACTGGCCCGCAAATGGCGTCCACACCGCTTCAGCGAGATCGTTGGTCAGGACCATGTCGTTCGTGCTCTGACCCACGCGCTTGAATCCGACCGCCTGCATCATGCCTACCTGTTTACCGGCACGCGCGGCGTAGGCAAGACGACGGTCGCCCGCATTCTGGCCAAGGCCATGAATTGCGCCTCGCGCCAGGCCGCCGAGCCCTGCGGCGAATGCCTGATGTGCCGCGAACTGGACGAAGGCCGGTGTGTCGATCTGGTTGAGGTCGATGCAGCTTCCCGGACCAAGGTCGAAGATACCCGCGACCTGCTCGACAATGTCCTCTACGCCCCCACCCAGGGCCGTTACAAGGTCTACCTCATCGATGAGGTCCACATGCTGTCGACGCACAGCTTCAATGCGTTGCTGAAGACGCTGGAAGAACCGCCGCCCCATGTGAAGTTCCTGCTGGCGACCACCGATCCGCAGAAAATCCCGGTCACCGTCCTTTCGCGCTGTCTGCAGTTCAATCTCAAGCGATTGACGCCGGATCAGATCCGGGGACAGATGGAGAATATCCTGCACAGCGAACAGGTGGGCTTCGAGGCCAACGCGGTGAAGTCGCTGGCCCGGTCGGCCGATGGCTCGCTCCGCGACGGACTCAGCCTGATGGATCAGGCCATCGTTCATGGCGGTGGCACCCTGACCGAGAGTACGGTCGCCGCCATGCTGGGCACGGTTGCGCGGCGTCCGGTCTTTGAATTGCTGGACGCCCTGCTTGATCAGGATGCCTCCACCGTCCTCGACCTGATTGAGGCGCTGGATCAGCACGCACCGAATTATGGCGATGTGCTGCAGCAAATGCTCATCCTGCTGCACCATGCCGCCCTGGGTCAGTGGGCGCCGGATGCCATACGACGGGACGAGGATGCAGAACGGATCCTGACACTCGCACGTCGGGCGCAGGCCGAGGATCTGCAACTGTTCTATCAGATCGGCCTCATCGCTCAGCGCGATTTGCCGCTGGCGCCGGATCCGCGTACCGGTTTCGAAATGGCCCTGTTGCGCATGTTGGCCTTCCGGCCCGCCCCGGAGTCGTTCGGCACCGGCGCGAGGACTGCGCAGACCGGCCCGCTGGAGGCTCCGGCCGCCAGCCTCAGGAGCGCGGCGGCACAGCCGGCGCTGGTGGTTGCCGAGGCGCCCAAGCCGTTCCCGGCTGAACCGCCAGCCGCAGCGCCGCTGTTGCCGAGCGCCGGCCAGACCCAAGAACCGGCACCCACTCCGACGGCATCCCTGTCGGGGGCGTCACTGGACTGGCCGGCGCTGATCCGCGCGATGGGGCTGACGGCCATGACGCGTGAACTCGCCAACAACAGTGTTCTGATGACCCTCGACGACCAGTCCTGTGTGATCACCCTTGAGCCGCGGCTTCAGCACCTTCGGAGTGCTCGTGCCGAGGCGGCACTGGAAAAGGCGTTGCAACAGCATTTCAGTCGTCCCCTGAAATTGCAGGTCCGTCTGGAAGAGCCCCGTACCGAGACTCCAGCCGACCAACAGCAGCGTCAGCAGCAGGAGCGGCAGGCGGCCGCCGAGCGGGCCATTGAACAGGATGAGAGCGTGCGCGGATTGCAGGCCGTCTTTGAGGCCCGCATCGTACCCGGCAGCATCAAGCCGACTCACTGACGAACAGCACAACCATCAACAAATGGAGTGAACCCGATGAAAAACCCTCTGGCAGGCCTGATGCAGCAAGCGCAAAAGATGCAGGAGAACCTCAAGCAGGTGCAGGACGACATCGCTGCGACCCAGATTCAGGGTGAGTCGGGCGGCGGTCTGGTGAAAATCACCATGAATGGCAAGCGGCAGGTCCACAAGGTCGAAATTGACGACAGCCTGCTCAAAGAGGACCGCGACATGCTGGAAGATCTGATTGCGGCGGCCTTCAATGATGCGGTCAACAAGGTCAGTGTCCTCAAGCAGGAGAAGATGGCCGGTCTGACCGGCGGCTTCGATTTGCCGCCGGGTTTCAAGCTGCCCTTCTGAGCGGGCCCGGAACCCTCTTCCTATGGAACCGTCCGGAGCCTTGGGCCGACTGATGCGATCCCTGCGTTGCCTGCCGGGCATCGGTCCCAAATCGGCCCAGCGCATGACCTTTCATCTGTTGCAGCGGGACCGGGACGGTGCCCGACAACTGGCTGACGCCCTGCTGCGGGCGCTCGACAGCATCGGCCACTGCAGCCAGTGTCGGACCCTGACCGAAGGCGAGCTATGTGCCGTCTGTGCCAGCCCGCGGCGGGAGCGTTCCCTGCTCTGCGTGGTGGAAACGCCGGCGGAAGCGCAGGCGATTGATCAGGCCACCGGCTTCCAGGGCGTATTTTTCGTGCTCAATGGCCGGCTTTCGCCGCTGGATGGCATTGGCCCGGCCGAGTTGCGGCTGGACCTGCTGGAGCAGCGGTTGCGTTCGGGTGAGGTGAACGAAATCATTCTCGCCACCAATACCACGGTGGAGGGTGAGGCAACGGCGCATTTCATTCACGAGATGGCCCGCCAATGCCAGATCAGTACCACCCGGCTGGCCTATGGTATGCCGCTGGGCGGGGAACTCGAATATGTGGACAGCGCAACCCTGTCACATGCTTTCAACGGCCGCAAGACGTTCTGACGTGCGGCTTCGGCCCTGACAACGAGGTGGTCATGACAGAGTGTCTTTTCTGCAAGATGGTCGCTGGCGACATCCGGCCGGATGTGGTCTATGAGGATGAGCATGTGCTGGCGTTCCGGGATATCCGCCCGCAGGCCAAGGTGCATGTGCTGGTCATACCCAAACGCCATATTGCGACGCTGGATGATTTCCCCGCCGACGAACCGGAACTGGCGGCCCGGCTGTTCGCTGCGGTGCAGGAGGTGGCCCGTGGCGAAGGTCTCGCCAGCAGCGGCTATCGGACGGTGATCAATTGTCGTGGCGATGGCGGGCAGGAGGTCTACCACCTGCACCTGCATGTCCTCGGCGGTCGTCGGCTGGCCTGGCCGCCGGGCTAGGGCGGATATTAAAAAGGGCGGGCACCGTTGCCGGTGCCCGCCCGTAGAGTTCTATCCGTCGGGTCTGGACCCGGGGAGGCCTTAGTTCGGATCCGGGTTGAAATCTACGCCGAGCGTAGTCCAGCTTTCCGGTTTGCTTTGATCCTCGCCGATCATGCGCACGGTGCAGGCGTAGAGCTTGTCGATTTGGCCTTTCTCCGGATCGACCAGGCGGATGCTGGATCGCACCAGATACTGACGATTCCCGAGCGCCCAGGTTTCGTAGTTGTCATCCAGGAATTGCACGGTGTCAGGGAGCCCGCCTTCTTTCTTGACCGCATCGCGGCAATGCGCAAGGGCAAAGCCGGTCCGCTCAGTTTTGGCGTCGAGTTTGCCCAGCGGTTCATTTTCTTCCACCGGCTTCTCGAAAAATGCCTCCGACTTCACCACGTCCATTACCAGCGGCATAATCAATTTTTCCTGCAGCATGTAAAGGGCGGCAATAAACAGGACCAGGTACAGGACGGAGTACTTGCTCCGGATCATCTTGGAAATCAGCTCTTTCATCGGGTCGCCTTTATAGTTCGAGTTAAGCAGATGGCAGATAAAAAACGCGGTTTTTATCGGAGTTGCGATTGTCCGTTAGCGGGCGTCAAAAGTACACCCGAATCGGAAAAGTCGCTTGTGTGTGACAAGCAATGCTGCAATTGGTTTCCCGTCGTCGTGCCGGAGGCGCTCTGATGAAGGACGACCGTAAGCTGGTTGTTGCGATTTCATCCCGGGCATTGTTTGATTTGGATGAGTCGCACCGCATCTTTGAAGAGCAGGGCAAGGAGGCGTTCTGCCAGTATCAGGTCACCCACGAGGATGAAGTGCTGCAGCCCGGCGTGGCCTATCCGCTGGTGAAGAAGCTGTTGGCCATCAATGAACGGCTGCGGCAGCCGACCGTCGAGGTCATCCTGCTGTCCCGTAACAGCGCGGATACCGGGTTGCGGGTGTTCAACTCGATCCGGCAGCACGGTCTTGATATCACCCGCGCCGCCTTCACCAGTGGCCAGTCGCCGTTCAGCTACATTTCGGCCTTCGGCGCCGACCTGTTCCTCTCGACCAATGCCGACGATGTCAGGCAAGCCCTGGATGCCGGCCATGCGGCTGCCACCATTCTGGCGTCCAGTCGGCTTTCCGGCGAGAGCAGCACGTTACGCATCGCGTTCGATGGCGACGCCGTGCTGTTTTCCGACGAATCCGAGCGTATCTACCGTGAGCAGGGGCTGGAAGCTTTCACTGAATATGAAACCCAGGAGGCCCGCAATCCGCTGCTGGGGGGGCCGTTCAAGACTTTTCTGGCAACGCTGCATCATATTCAGACGCTGTTCGGTGCCGACGATGCGCCGATTCGAACCGCCCTCGTTACGGCGCGCGCCGCACCCGCGCACGAACGCGTGGTCCGCACCCTGCGCGCCTGGAATATCCGCATCGACGAAGCCATCTTCCTCGGCGGCAAAGAGAAAGGTCCGTTTCTACGGGCATTCGGGGCCGATATTTTCTTCGACGACCAGCAGGGTCACTGCCATTCCGCCAGTCAGCACGTCGCGACCGGGCACGTGCCGCACGGCGTGGCCAATACCGGCAGACCGTCAGGCTGAGGCGCCAGCCGGCCCGAAGACCCGCACATGCTCCGGACCCACGCGGGCGATCCGGATCCGGGCGCCGGCAGGGAAGGGGTGGACTCCGGGCAAGCGCGCGATCCACGGTGCTGCATCCGTTTTGTCCGATCCGGCCGGATGGACATGCAGCAGCGTTTCATGGCCCAGGTATTCACTGGTCACGACGATGGCGTTAAACCCATCGTGGCTATCCTCCGTGGCCAGATGCAGGTGTTCAGGGCGGATGCCGGCCATGACTGCCCCAACGGCCGGCCGGCCGTGATCAAGCCGAAGGGTGGCGACCGGCTGCTGATCCACCCACAATCGGGCTTCGGTGTCGCTCCAGGCCTCAAGTCGGGCGCTGAAGACATTCATCGGCGGGCTGCCGGTAAAGCCGGCCACAAACGCATTGGCCGGCTGTTCGTACACGCTTTGCGGTGTGCCCAGTTGTTGCAGTCGTCCGTGATGCAGAACGGCAATGCGCTGGCCCAGCGTCATCGCTTCGACCTGATCATGTGTCACGTACACCATCGTAGCGCCGGTGCGCTGCTGCAGGTCGCCGATTTCGGCTCGTACCTGCGCGCGCAGTTTCGCATCGAGATTCGACAGGGGCTCGTCGAGCAGAAAGACCGACGGCTCCCGCACCAGGGCGCGCCCCATGGCCACGCGTTGCCGCTGGCCGCCCGACAATTCTTTCGGCAACCGATCCAGTACACCCGCCAGGTCGAGCATATCGGCCACCCGCAACACCCGTCGGGTGCGTTCTGCGGCGGCGAATTTGCGCATTTTCAGCGGGAAGTCGAGGTTTTCCCGCACCGTCATGGTTGGATACAGCGCGTAGTCCTGAAACACCATGGCGATGTTGCGCGCCTGGGGGGACAGCGGGTTGGCGATCTGCCGACCGATCCAGAGGGTGCCGGACGTGATGTCCTCAAGCCCCGCCAGCACCCGCAGAAACGTCGACTTGCCGCAGCCAGACGGACCGACCACCGCCATCAGCTCACCGGCGTGAATCTCGAGATTCAGTGACTGCAGCGCACAGTGCCCGTTCGGGTAGATTTTGGTGACCTGTTCAAACTGGACGGATGCCATCTTCAGCGCTCCGGAAGCGCCTGTGCGGGCAGGAACTGTTCGATCTTGAGCAGTGGCAACACCCGCTGGATGATCGGATCGGCCGCGAAATGCTTCTGCACGGCATGGTCGGTCAAGTGATTGGCCAGCGCCACCAGAATCATGGCCTGGTTCAGGCACAGATAGGTATGAGCGACACTCCGGTCGATCGGGTTGACCGCATCATAGAAGCCGAAGTCGCCGTAGACCGGATAGTCGCTGGCCAGCCGCCGCAGGTTGCGGATAGCTTCGGCCGGTTCGGTCAGTAGCGCCAGCGCTGCCGCGTGGGGGGTGACCACGCCCGGCTTGTAGCCGGCCATCCCCAGCATGCGCACACCATATTCGGAGTAGGCCGTGCTCCCGGGCGTGGAGCTGGGCGACATGCCCCAGACCGGATAGCCCAGATCCTGCAGGGCATACACCCGGTGCAAGTAGGTGTGGGTGCGGCTGTTTTCACCCAGGCTGGCCGGAGCATGCTGCAACTCGTCCAGCACCAGCATCGGCATCAGGGCCTCAAACAGACTGCCGCCCCAGGACGGCACGTAGTCGCGGTCATGCCAGTGGTAGTGCCCGCCCACCCAGGTAAACCCGCCGGCACGGCGGGGCTCGCGCTTGACCGGTTGGCCGGTCTGCCAGTCGAACTCCGGCGGAAAGGTTCGCGACATGCGGAACCAGTGCGCCTCTGGCGCCTCGCCCTTGCCGATGGCGATCAGGCTGCCCAGACGCGATTCGGCATACAGCACGCCGTAATGGTAGGACGAGCGCTGGCCAAGGTTGATGTAATAACCGTGCGACATGAGTTGATGCCGGTCATCGAAAAAGAAACGGTAGTTGCCCTGATCAATCAACCGGGTGCAGCGCTCGGCCAGCTCCGGAAACGCGTGCCGCGCCACCATCAGGCCGGCGGTCAGCCAGGATGAATCGACGAAGGAGACGAAGTTGCTGGTTCGTTCCAGTGTCGTCGTGTTGTAGTAGTTGAAGAAAAATCCGCGGTGCGTGTCCAGAGTTTGCAGGGTATTCAGCGTCGTCGTCAGACGCTCGACCGCCTGCGTGCGAGTGATCAGCTTCAGCTCGAAGGCTGCCGTGACCGCCAGAAAATGCATGCCGATATTGGTGATGTTGGTGTAGTCGCCAATATGCGAGCTCTCCGGTGCCACCGACCCGGGCTGAAACTCGACCCGGTCCAGCGGCAGGCCATGCGCGTGGTCGGTCAGGCCGTCGATACCGCGCCAGGTGTCGGCCGCCAGCCGGCGCAGGAACGCCTCGTCCTCGGTCGGCAGCGCCTGGGGGTCGATCAGCGGTGTGGCTGGCCAGCCGCTGAGGCGCGCCTTCAGTTTCGGGCGTGCGGGGACTTCACCCCCTTGTGCGGCTTCCCAGCTCTGTTTAAGTACGGCGGTAACCAGATCACCGGTTGCGGCTCCCGGCTTGCCGGTTTTGATAAGACTCAGGCCATCGATGAAATACCCGCCGTCGCCGGACACCGGGGTGGCCGGCGGCAGGATCAGGGCCAGGCCACTCAGTTCATGCCAGTCCTTGAGTCCGACCACATAATTGAGCGGGATCGTGATTTTCTGCCAGTTCGGGCCGATCGCCCCAACGGTGAAGGAGCCGATGTCCATCTGTCCGGCCAGCCCCGGTCGCGCACGCCGGAATTGCAGCTCCAGTTCCGGCGCCGTGCCGGGGTGCTCGGCCCGAATCCAGAACTGCAGATGGTCGAAGTCGCTGGCATCAAACCGATCGAGATCGAGTTGCAGCCCATGGCCGGCCAAGCTGCCGCCGGCGCGGGCTTGATAATGCAGGTGCAGACATTTGCCCGTGTCAGGTTCGCGCGCAGGTCCATCGCGATCAACGCGCCAGTGGTCGGCTGGCTGGCCATCCAGCGCATGCCAGCCCTGCAGCCGCTGATCATCCGCGGCGAACAGAGCCTGCCGCAACACCGGCTCGGGCGGAAAGGGCAGATCATGCGCATCGGCCGGGCGGGTCAGCCACACCAGCAGGCTCGCGGAGCAAAGAAGGTGCCTCAACATGTCATCCTTGGCCATGCGCATCGCTACCGGTAAGCCTTGAAAACGGTGGTGAAGCATAGAGCATTGCCAAGCACGAACACAAACCCGAACCGGGCGGCCGAAACCGCCACCGGGAGGTCGATATTTAACCCCGTGGCATCGTTTGGGCGGTCTGTGCGAATTTGTTACCCTGAACCACAGGCACGTGCTTTGCGTGCTGTCTTTCCAGTGAGCCAGCCAATTGCCGTGAGCCGACGCGTATTCAACAGCCACCGACGTTTTCCACAGCCGCTCTTCCGGCACTTCGGTCAGCGACTTGGAAGTGTGGCGCTGGCGCTGCTGCTGGCGGGCTGTCCGAACGGGTCGGCGCCCACGACGCTGACCGTGTGGGCGATGGGCCGCGAGGGCGAAGCCGTGCAGCCGCTGATGGCCGAGTTTGAACGTGCGCATCCGGGCGTGCGGGTCAGGGTGCAGCAGATTCCCTGGAGCGCCGCCCATGAGAAGTTGCTGACCGCTTTCGCCGGCGATGCGCTGCCGGATGTCATCCAGCTGGGTAACACCTGGATTCCCGAGTTCGCGGCGCTGGAGGCGCTGCTGCCGCTGGACGGCGGCCTCGAACCCGGAACGGTGCAGGATCTGTTCCCCGGGATTCTCGCCAGCAGTCAGGTGGATGGCCATCTGATGGCCATGCCCTGGTATGTCGACACCCGTGTGCTGTTCTACCGCAAGGATTTGCTGACGCGTGCCGGTTACGCCCGACCGCCGCGCGATTGGCGCGAGTGGCAGGCCGCCATGGCGGCCATTCAGGCGTTGCCCGGCGATGATCGCTCAGCTCTGCTGTTGCCATTGAACGAGTGGCAACCGCTGGCGATTCTGGCACTGCAGGCGGGTTCCACGCTGCTGCGCGATGGCGACCGCTACGGTGATTTCAGAGGCGAGGCCTTTGCCCGTGCCTTCCGGTTGTACGTCGACTTCTTCCGCCGCGGTTTTGCGCCGGCCGTGGCCGAGGCCCACATGAGTAATCTGTATCAGGACTTCGCTCAGGGGCGTTACGGCTTTTATATCAGCGGCCCGTGGATGGTGGGGGAGTTTCGGCAACGACTACCGGCCGACCAGCAATCGCGGTGGGATACCGCGCCGATGCCGGGGCCGGAAGGGCCGGGGCTGTCGCTGGCGGGTGGGTCGAGTCTGGCGGTATGCCGCCAGACTCGACATCCCCAGACGGCGCTGGCGCTGGTGCAATTTCTCACCGAGCCCGCCAGGGGGCTGGCGTTCTACCGCCTGACCGGCGACCTGCCGGCGCGACGCTCGGCCTGGGAGGCACCGGCGTTGCGGCAGGTGCCGCAGATTGAGGCGTTCCGTCAGCAACTCAACGCCGTGCTGCCGACGCCCCGGGTTCCGGAGTGGGAGCAGATTGCCGACAAGATGAAGTATTACGCCGAGCAGGCGGTGCGTGGGGATCTGACCGAGGCGGCGGCGCTCGCGGCGCTGGATGCCGCGGTTGACCGGATGCTGGCTAAACGGCGCTGGCTGCTGGCGAAGGAGTCGCAAAAGAGCGGTCAGACGCCATGAGCCGCTTGAGTATTGCACTAGCCTTCTGGTTTCTGGCGCCGGCACTGGGGCTGATTCTGGTGTTCTTTTTCCTGCCTGTGGCGGCCTCGTTGCTGTTGAGCTTCACTGATTTCGACCTCTACGCGCTGGGGCGGCCGGATCGGCTGCGCTGGATCGGTCTGGAGAACTACCGACGCTTGCTGGCGGATCCGCTGTTCTGGACCGCGCTCAGGAACACCCTCTATTTTGTCGCCGTCGGCGGACCGTTGTCGGTACTGGTGTCCTTGGGCGCAGCGCTGCTGGTCAATCACCGGCTGACGCGGTTTCAGGGGCTGTTTCGCTCGTTGCTGTTCCTGCCGGTGGTGACGACGCTGGTGGCCGTGGCGGTGGTCTGGCGCTATCTCTACCATCCACGCTACGGGTTTCTGAATGCCCTCCTGGGGTGGGCCGGCATGGCGCCGATCGACTGGCTGGGCGATCCGCACTGGGCGATGCCGGGCATCATCGTCATGGCGGTCTGGAAAAACTTCGGCTTCAACATGGTGGTGTTCATCGCCGGCCTGCAAAGCATTCCCCGCCGCCTGTATGAAGCGGCCGAGATGGACGGCGCCGATGGCCTGCGGCAGTTTCGCTATATCACGCTGCCGATGCTGGCGCCGACCTTCCTGTTCGTGACGGTGATGACGCTGATCGGCTATGTGCAGTTGTTTGCCGAGCCCTATGTCATGACCCAGGGCGGTCCGGGGGACAGTACCTTGAGTGTGGCCTTGCTGATGTTTCAGGAGGGCTTTCGCTGGTGGAACCTCGGCTATGCCGCGGCGGTGGCGTTCGTGCTGTTTATCCTCATCCTGCTGGGCACGCTGGTACAGCGGGCACTGGCAAGGTGGCGCGGATGAGCGGTCGCGCCGGCTGGCCACGCCGACTGACGTCGGGCCTGTTGCATCTGGCGCTGGTCGGTCTCACGGCGCTGACCCTGTTTCCGCTGGTGTGGATGCTATCGGTGTCATTTATGCCGGCCGATGAGATGGCCCGCTTTCCGCCGCCGCTGTGGCCATCGCGGCCGACGCTGGTGCATTACCGGCTGCTGTTCGAGCGGCTGGAACTGGCGCGCTACGTGTTCAATAGCACGCTGATTGCGGTGTCCATCACGCTGGGTTCGCTGCTGCTGAATTCGATGGCAGGCTATGCCTTCGCCAAACTGCGCTTCACCGGTCGGACGTTCCTGTTCCAGAGCCTGCTGGCCGCGTTGGTGATCCCGTCGCAGGCGGCGATGTTGCCGTTGTTTCTGCTGCTCAAGAGCCTGGGTCTGATCAACACCTTCGGCGGCGTGATCATTCCCGGCATGGCCAGCATTTTCGGGATTTTCATGGTGCGTCAGCAGGCGCTGGCCATTCCGGACAGCCTGCTTGATGCGGCGCGGATCGACGGGGCGGGCGAGTTTCGCATTTATTGGTCGCTGGTGCTGCCGCTGTGTCGGCCCATCCTGGTGACGCTGGCGATGTTCACTTTCATGGGTAGCTGGAATGACTTCATGTGGCCGTTGATCATTCTGACCGGCAGCGAACGCCACACCCTGCCGGTGGCGCTGGCCAATCTGATGGGCGAGCATGTGCAGGATCCGGAACTGATGATGGCCGGGGCCGTACTGACGGTATTGCCAGTGGTCGTGCTGTTCCTGCTGCTGCAGCGCCACTACATTGCCGGACTGGTGCTGGGGAGCGTCAAGGAATAGGTGTTCAGACCGATTCCTTGCGCCGCGCTTCCAACACGTTGTGGACCCCGCAGATCTGCGCCAGCGCCTGACTGAGTTGCCCCAGATCGGTCACCTCGGCCGTGATCTCCATCACGACGGTGTTGTCGGTCGGGTCGGTATAGCTCTGGGTACGGACGATGTTGATGTGTTCGGCCGCGAGGATATGGGTGATGTCTTTCAGAAGCCCCTTGCGGTCCAGTGCCCGCGCTTCGATTTCGACCGCGAAGCCTTCCGGCTCAGTACCCCAGGCCACATCAATCAGCCGCCCGTGCTTTTCGGGTGACAGCCGCAGGATGTTGACGCATTCGCGGCGATGGATGGCAATGCCGCGCGTCACGGTGACGAAGCCGATGATCGGTTCGCCGGGCTTCGGATCGCAGCAGCGGGCCAGATGGGTGACCAGGTTGCGCACGCCCTGGATGGTGATCTCGTCCGCGTTGGGCTTGGGCAGGACGCGTCGGCGTAGCGGCGGCTTGATGGGCAGCTTCGACACCAGTTCCGGCGGTTTGAGCGCTGCCGCCAGCTGGGCGGCGGTGATGTCGGCCCGACCCAGGGCCAGGAACAGATCCTCGGGGCGGGGCAGGTGCAGCTGTCTGGCCAGTTGCTCGAAATCCGCCTCGCGGATGCCCAGCCGCTGCCGTTCCTGATCGAATATCAGCTTGCCCGCCTTCATGTGGCGCTCGTGATCCTGCTGGCGGAACCAGGCGCGAATCTTGTTGCGGGCATGGGCAGTCTTGACGTAGCCCAGGTGCGGGTCGATCCAGCCGAGGCTGGGGCCGCCGTGCTTGGCGGTGAGAATTTCAACCTTTTCACCCGACTTCAGCGTCTGCGTCAACGGCACGATGCGGCCGTTGACCTTGGCTCCCCGGCACCGGTGGCCGACTTCGGTATGAATGCCGTAGGCGAAGTCGACCGGCGTGGCACCCTTGCGCAGCCGCACAACCTGACCCTTGGGCGTGAGGACGAAAATCTGGTCCTCGAACAGCTCGGAGCGGAAGGAGTCGAGGATGCCCAGCTCATCATCCCGATTTTCCAGCAGTTGTCGCAGCGTGTTGACGTTTTGATCCAGCGCCTGATCCTGCTTGCTGCCTTCCTTGTAGCGCCAGTGGGCGGCGACACCGTATTCGGCGAAGTTATGCATGTCTTCGGTTCGGATCTGGATTTCCACCGGACGCCCTTCCGGTCCGATCACCACGGTGTGCAGAGATTGATAGCCGTTGGCCTTCGGGTTGGCGATGTAGTCGTCGAATTCCTTCGGGATATGCAGCCACGCGCTGTGTACCAGTCCCAGCACCGTGTAGCAGGTCTGCACATCTTGAACGATGACGCGTACGGCATGCAGGTCGTAGAGTTCATCCAGCGGCACGTCCTTGCGCTCGATCTTCTTGTGAATGCTGTAGAGATGTTTGGGGCGCCCGAATACCCGCCCCTTGACCCCGGCGGCGTCGAGTTTTTCGCGCAGTTCGGCCATAAAGTGGTGGACGAAGCTCTCGCGTGCGGCCCGGTTGGCGGCCAGCGACTTGGCCAGGCGCTTGTATTCGTCCGGCTCAAGGTAGCGAAAGGAGAGGTCCTCCAGTTCCCACTTCAGTTGCCCGACACCCAGCCGGTTTGCCAGCGGGGTGAACAAATCCAGCGTCTCGAGCGCAATGGTACGGCGCAACTCTGCATCCGGTTCATCTTTCAGCAGCCGCAGACGCTGCAACCGGTATCCCAGCTTGACCAGCACCGCGCGTACATCGTTGACTACCGCCAGCAGCATGCTGCGCAACAGTTCGGCCTGATCCGGCGCCTTGCTTTCAACCTTATGGTATTCGTCGAAGGTGTTCAGCCAGTTCACCTTTTGCACCAGCTCAGCCGTCTTGGACCCAAAGCGGCGCTCAATGACCTGTGGGTCGATGCTGTCGCGGATGTATGGGTCGGATAACAGCGCCACTTGCACCGTTGTGGCATCCACCTTGACCTGGTGCACGATATTGGCTACGTCAATCCCGCGCGGGCGGACACGGATGTCCTCGGCGCGCGCTACCAGCGCCAGCGACAGGGCCTCGGCAATCAATGCCCGCTCGTCATCCGTGTATCCCGCAGCCAGTCGGCCAAGGAGATCGATGTCCGGTTGCGAGGATAGGTCAGCGTGATAGTGGGTGTGTCTCATGGCGCACGGATCGGGCTGCGGCGGGGTTGCCTGAATGGCATGCAGATTACGGGCCGGCGATGGTATCAAAAATGTGTCGTTGTGGCTGTGAGGGCAGAGCGATGTCGGCGCCGGCAGCAAGGTGGTGCCCCGTGTCGCTGCTCACCGTTCCGGCGGCATGGACACGGGTGCGGTTGCTGATTATGGTGCTGATCCTACATCTTCAGTCAAAGAGAACTCATCATGCCCCAACAGTCGCTACGATTTGGAATTGACCTGGGTGGTACCAAGATCGAGCTGATCGCACTGGATACTACCGGTGCTGAGGTCTGGCGGCGCCGCGCATCGACGCCGCAGGGGGATTATCGGGGTACCCTGGACGTCATGCGCGATCTGGTCATGTCAGCCGAGACCGAATTGGGTGTGACTGGGTCGGTGGGGATTGGTACGCCGGGCGCGGTTTCGCGCGCCACCGGGCGGATCAAGAATGCCAATTCGGTCTGTCTGAACGGTCAGCCGTTGATCGAGGATCTCTCTGCCCTGCTGAAGCGGCCGATCCGTATCGCCAACGATGCGGACTGTTTTGCCCTGTCGGAAGCGCGTGATGGCGCGGCGGCCGGAGCCTCGGTCGTGTTCGGGGTGATTCTTGGCACCGGCGTGGGGGGCGGAATCGTGGTCCAGGGACAGTTGCTGCAAGGTCCGAATGCCATTGCCGGTGAGTGGGGTCACAATCCGTTGCCGTGGCCGCAAGCGTCCGAATGGCCCGGTCCGGCCTGCTATTGTGGCCGGCAGGGCTGCATCGAAACCTATCTCTCCGGCCCCGGGCTGGAGCGCGATTTTCAAATGAGTGCTGACTGCGAGTTGACGGGGCCGGAGATCCTGGCGCGGGCCGAGGGCGGGGATGCGATTGCGGAGGCGGCATTCCAACGCTACGAGGATCGGTTGGCACGTGCATTGGCGCATGTGATCAACCTGCTGGATCCGGACGCCATCGTCCTGGGGGGCGGGCTCTCGAATTGTCGCCGTCTGTATCTGAATGTTCAGCAGTTATGGGGCCGCTACGTGTTTTCTGACCGCGTCGATACCCGGTTGCTGGCGCCGAAATTCGGCGATTCCAGCGGTGTTCGCGGTGCGGCCTGGCTCTGGGGCGACTGATCAGCGCTGCTGTTCCGGCACGATGTGGTTGATGGTAATGCTGTAGCGAGCATCCATGGCGGGTGTGACCGGATTCGTCAGTCCCTCCAGATCACCGGGTGAGGGAATCGGTCGTCCACTTTTCGAGACGCGGGCGCCGATCACGAGGCGCTCGAACGCGGACACGTTCATGCCCTGCACCATCGACTGGCTGTCGTCCAGCGTCACCTCCAGCGGCAAGTCCTTGACCTGTTTACGGACCACGGCCAGTGGCATGGGCGGCCCTTCGGCGGCGCGGGCAAAGATGAAGACAGTATCGTCGGGCTGCGCCTGGGGTTTGAGTGCATCAGCCAGGGCGACCTTGACCCGGATCTGTTTACCGGCTGTGGTCGGTGCGGGCGCGGTGGCTGTTCCGGCTTCGGCCGTCGCCTTGCCGATGAAACCGGCAATCTCCTGAGCTTCCGGGCTCTCGGCGGGGAACTGCGCCTTGAGGGCTTGCCAGTGGTGAACCGCCGTTTTCAGATCGCCGCGCTCGGCAGCCGCTACCCCGGCCAGCCAGAGTGCGGTTTTGTGCTGCGGATTCTGCTTGAGAATACTGGCCACGATGTCGGCGGGTCTCCCTTGCATCGACCCTTGTTGGGCCTCGGCGAGGGCTTCGGCATAGTAGCTTTTCAGGTCCAGATTGTCGGGTGCGAGTTTCAGGGCAAACTCGAACGCTTGCGTCGCACGCTCGGGTTCCTGCGTGGCCTGCAATGAACGGCCAAGGAGGACCCAGCCCTCCAGATCGTTCGGATTCTGTTGCAGTCGTTGCGCCAGACCCTCGATCGACTTGCGGATCTCCGCCTGGCTGGAATCCACCTGCGGTGGCTGGCTGATCAGATCAGGCCGGCCCATGAGGGCATAGGTGAGGCCGGCCAGCAGAGGTACCAGCAGAAGCCCGATCAGCAAGGCGCGGCGGCCGTTCTGAGCCGTCGGTGCCAGCGGTGGATGGGTGGACTCGAGATCGGCCAGCAAGTGGCGCTCAGACTCGGCGCTCAGGTTTTGCAGGGCCTCGGCCGAGCCGGTCTCGGCGGCCAGTTCCTGCTGGCGTTGCCGGAACAAGGCCAGGTTCAGCTGTGCGCGGCTGGGACGGTCATTGCGGGTCTGCTTCCGCAGGGCCGGGACAAACAGCAGGAAGCCCATCAGCAGCATCAAGGCGGTGGTGATCCAGAATGCAATCATGGGTGTGAGTCCTTGTCCTGCAATGCGTGCTTGAGCTGGTCCAGCCGTTGCCGTTCCGCGTCGGTCAGTGCCTGGGGGGCGGTCGTCGAGCGCTGTTGGCCCTGCAGGCGCATAAAGAGGCCGCCACCGAGCAGCAACAGGAGCGGACCGGCCCACAGCAGCCAGGTGATCGGCTTGAGCGGTGGGCGGTAAAGCACAAAATCGCCGTAGCGGTCGGTCAGGAAGCGGATTGCTTCCTGCTCGCTCCGGCCGCTCTCGATGATGCCGTATACCTCCTCGCGCAGATCCTTGGCCAGATCGGCATCGGAATCGGCCAGCGACTGGTTCTGACACACCAGACAGCGCAATTCTTCGATCAGCCGCTCGTAGCGTGCCTGTTTTTCTGGGTCGTCAAATGAACGGACTTCTACCGCCGGGGTAGCGGTCGAGAGCAGCAACAGAATAGGCAGCCAGCGTGTCATGGGGCCTCGGCTTGCAGGGTGCGCACCAGCGGTAACAATTCGTTTTCCAGTGCCTCAGGCGTGATCGGCCCGGTGTGCTTGTGGCGGATCAGCCCCGCCTTGTCGATGACGAAGGTCTCAGGCACGCCGTAGACCCCCCAGTCGATACCGACCCGGCCATCTGCATCGAAGCCGCTGGCGGTGTAGGGATTGCCGAATTGCGTCAGCCAGCTGTTGGCAGCTGCGCGTTGATCCTTGTAGTTGAGTCCGTAGAGCGCGACCTGTTGTTGCCGCGCCAGCTGGACCAGGACCGGATGTTCCTGCCGGCAGGATACGCACCACGAAGCCCAGACATTCAGCAGTACGACCTGACCTTTGAAATCAGCCGGACTGAGGGTTTTTCCGGCATCGGCCACCTGCGGCAGCGAAAAGGTCGGGGCGGGCTTGCCGATCAGTGGCGATGGCACTTCCCTGGGATCGAGCCTAAGGCCGATGGCCAGAAAAATCACCATGATGGCAAACACGGCCAGCGGGATGATGAAGAGGAGGTTTTTCTGTTTCGGCATAAGGGTGCTCGCAGCGGCGAATCAGCTCTGAGGGGCATCGGCCGCAGGTGATCGGGTGTCCCGGACCATGGTCTTGATGCGGTAGCGCCGGTCGCTGACCGAACACACGCCGCCAGCCATCATCAGCAGCCCACCCAGCCAGATCCAGCGGATGAACGGTTTGTAATAGACCCGGGCGCTCCAGGCGGCGCCGTCCATGGGTTCCCCGAGGGCGACATACAAGTCACGGGTCAGGCCGGGGTCGATGTCGGCCTCGGTCATGGTGTTGCGTTGGACTTTATAGATGCGCTTTTGGGGGTGCAGTTCGGTCAGGCGTTCGCCATCGTGCAGGATCGTGAAATGGCCTTCGTGAGCCTTGAAATTTGGTCCGCTGACCTCGTTGACGCCGTTGAAGCGGAACTCGTAATCGCCCAGCCGGACGGTGTCGCCGGGCGCCAGCCGGACGATTTTTTCCTGACTGTGGCTGTTGGAGAGTACGACGCCGACCAGAAACACGGCGATGCCCAGATGCGCCAGCGTCATGCCGTAATAGCTGAGTGACTGCGATGTCAGTCCTTCGAGCAGGTGCGCGCGCAGGCGGACCCGAACCCAGAGCGCAACCAGCGTGCTACCTGCCAGCCAGAACGCCATGCTCAGGCCGGCCACGGTCTTGAGGTCGTCGATGGACCAGAACAGGCCGGCTGATACCGTGCCGATGAGCAGGCTTGCGGGTGCCAGCCAGCGTGCGGTTCGAACCAGCTTACCGGCATCGGCTTCGCGCCAGGCAAACAGGGGAGCGATGCCGGCCAGCAGGATGACCGGCGTCATCAATGGAGCGAAGACACTGCTGAAGTAGGGCGGACCGACGGAGATCTTGCCCAGCTTGAGGGCGTCGAGTACCAGCGGGTAGAGAGTGCCGAGCAGGATGCTGGCGGCCGCAGTCACCAGCAGGATGTTGTTCAGCAACAGCAGGTTCTCACGAGAAAGCAGTCGGTAATGCGCGCTGTCCCGGATCGAGGGCGCACGCAGGGCATAGATCAGCAGGGAACTGCCGACCACCAGGGCCAGAAAAACCAGAATGAACAGACCGCGAGCGGGATCGGAGGCGAAGGCGTGAACCGAGGTCAGAACGCCTGATCGCACCAGAAACGTGCCCAGCAGGCTGAGCGAAAAGGCGAAGATGGCCAAGAGAACGGTCCAGGCCTTGAAGGCGCCGCGCTTTTCGGTTACCGCCAGGGAGTGCAGCAGGGCGGTGGCGACCAGCCACGGCATGAAGGAGGCATTTTCGACCGGATCCCAGAACCACCAGCCGCCCCAGCCCAGTTCGTAATAGGCCCACCACGAGCCCAGCACGATGCCGAAGGTCAGAAAAATCCAGGCGACAAGCGTCCACGGCCGTGACCAGCGCGCCCAGGCAGAATCCAGGGAGCCCCCCAGCAGCGCAGCAATGGCAAAGCTGAAGGCCACCGAGAGTCCGACATAACCCATATAGAGCATCGGCGGGTGAATGGTCATGCCGAAGTCCTGGAGCAATGGGTTGAGGTCATTGCCATCGGCCGGTACCGGGAGCAGTCGTTCGAAGGGGTTGGAGGTGAACAGGATGAACAGCAGGATGCCGACACTGATCAGGCCCATGACGCCGAGCACGCGGGCCTGGAATTCTTCGCTCAGGCTACGACTGAAGAGCGTTACGGCGAAGGTCCAGACGCTCAGGATGAAGGCCCACAGCAGCATGGAGCCTTCGTGCGCACCCCACGTGGCGGCGATGCGGTAGTACAGCGGCAGTTCACTGTTCGAATGGCTGGCGACGTAGAGGACGGAAAAGTCGTTGCTGATGAAGCTGTCGATCAGGCACGCCAGGGCAATGCTCAGGAAAAGGAACTGTGCCCGTCCGGCGGCACGACCGGACGCCATCCAGACCGGGACGTTTCGTGCCGCACCCGCCAACGGGAAAGTGCCTTGCAGTATGGCCAGACACAGGGCCAGGATCAGGGCCAAGTGGCCAAGTTCTGCGATCACCGCTGATAGTCCTTATAAGAGGTTGGCAGTTGTCCGTTTTGTTTCAACGCATCGGCGACTTCGGGCGGCATGTAGTTTTCGTCGTGCTTTGCAAGCACCTCACTGGCCTCGAAGATGCCCTGATCATTCAGCTTGCCGACGGAGATGATGCCTTGTCCCTCGCGGAACAGGTCGGGCAGGATGCCGGTGTAGGTGACCGGCAGGGTGCCGGTGCCATCGGTAATGGAGAACTGGACGGCGAGGCTGTCGGGTGCGCGCCGGACACTGCCAGTCACGACCAGACCGCCGACCCGGAAGGGATAGCCCTTGGGTGCTTCACCGGTTGCCACCTGAGTCGGGGTAAAGAAGTAGAGCAGGTTCTTCTGGAAGGCGGTGAGGGCGAAGAAGGCGGCCACGCTGACACCGAGCAGGATCAGGCCGACGACCAGCATGCGTTTGCGTCGGGGAGTCATGGTTTTTTCGCGGATGTCTGAAGCAGGCGGCGGATTTTGTCCGTCACATCCCGGCGCCGCTTCAGGGGGATGATCAGGTTGGCCAGCAAAATGAAGGCCATCAGACCGTAGGAGGTCCATACATAGAGGGCATAGCCGCCCATGTGCAGAAAGTCGGGCCAGTTCATGGGTGAGTTGTCATCGGATGGAGTGTGAGAAGCATCTCGCCTTGATCCGTCATTTTAGCAGTCTATCGGTGACATCGTCTGTCCACCGGATTCATTCGAGGTGCGTTGGCGTGGGGGGATTGGCGTTGCTCCCGGCGAGTAGAGGAGAATGTTCACTCAAACTCAGTGAAACCGGCCTGCATTATGATCGAATCAGAAGCGCAATCTGCCGCTTTGGCGGCTTTTTTGACACGAATGCCTGAGGTGTTGTCTGCAGCATCGGGCGGTGTGGTGCTGTTCAGGGCCGAGTCGGGTGACTATCTGGCGGCGTTGGGGACGTCGGGCGTGGTTCACGCCCTGCAGACGTACAGGCCGGCTGCCGAAGCGCTGGATCGACAGGGCGTGACAAGGATTACGGCACCCCAGGGACCGTATCGGCTGGCGGTGGTATTCGCGACCAAGCACAAGGAAGAGGTGCTCTATCACATGGCGTTGGCGGTTGATTCGCTTGAGGAGGGCGGGCACCTGTTAGTGATTGCGGCCAATACGCTGGGGTCGGGTTCGCTTGAACGTCGCTGCGAGGAGTTGCTGGGCGTCGTACACAGTTTCAGCAAGCACAAGTGCAGGGTCATACAGGGCGTTCGACGGGAGGCGGAGCTGAATCGCGCGCAGTTGGATATCTGGAGACAGTCGGGCGTTCTGCAGAGGCGGGTCGATACGGGCTTGTACAGCTGTCCTGGACTATTCAGTTGGAAGGCGATTGATGTCGGTTCCCGTCTGCTGTCCCAGAGTTTGCCGGATGGTCTGACCGGGTGCGGGGCCGACCTGGGGGCGGGTTACGGGTGGCTCAGTCGTGAGGCCCTTATCCGCTGCAAGGGGATTGTCGAGTTACATCTGGTTGAGGCCGAACAGAAGGCGCTGCAGGCGGCGGAGCTCAATCTCGCGCCGATCGCCAAGGACGTGCGTTTGCACTTTCACTGGCTGGATGTGACAGCGGGGCTGCCCTTCAAGGGGTTGGACTTCGTTTTGATGAATCCGCCCTTTCATGCGGGGCGGGGTGCGTTGCCGAGTCTGGGGCGCGCCTTTGTGCGGGAGGCCCTGCGGGTATTGCGGCCGGGCGGGCGGTTGTTCATGGTGGCGAATCGCCAGTTGCCTTACGAAAATGAGATTGAGGCCATGAGCGGTGAGATCGTCTCAGCCGAGCTGTCGCAGGGGTTCAAGGTAATTATTGCGCGGCGATTGGCCTGAGCTGCGGTTTGATTCACGCTCAGGGGTAACCCCAGCCTAGGCGTTCCAGCAGGGCATTGAACGTCCTGTCAGGGGGAGCGTGGATTTCGACCGGCAGGCCGCTGTGTGGATGGTAAAAGCTCAGGTGGGTCGCGGCCAGCAGGAGGCGCGGGCAGTCGAGCTGTTCCCTGAAAAACCGGTTGTGGCGCCCGTCGCCGTGGGTGGTGTCGCCAATGACCGGATGGAAGATGTGTTTCATGTGGCGACGAATTTGATGCTTGCGGCCGGTTGCCGGCGTGACTTTGAGCAACGAATAGCGGCAGGTCGGATAGCGTCCGACCGGGTAGGGCAGTTCGGTGGCCGCAAGTCGCTCGTAGTGAGTGACGGCAGATTGTGCCGGCTTGTCGGGCATGGCCAAGGCGTCGGTCAATTTGTCCGGTTCCTCGACCAATGGGTAGTCGATGGTGTCCGCCGCCGCTGTATGGCCGCGGACGACAGCCAGATAGGTCTTGTTGATGTGGTTTTCCGCAAACAGGCGGCCCATGAGGCGGGCGGTGTCGCTGTCGAGTGCGAAGAGCAGGACGCCAGATGTCGGTTTGTCCAGCCGATGCACGGGAAAGACCGGACGGCCGATCTGGTCGCGTAGCAGGGTCATGGCATTGCGGGTTTCATGCCGGTCAATGGCAGAGCGGTGGACCAATAGCCCGGGTGGCTTGCTGATGGCTATCAGGCTGGGGTCGTGGTGCAGAATGCTCAGCATCCGCCTTGGCTTGTCAGGGTTGAGAATGCAGCATCTGCATCAGCTTTCCAGTCGCGTAGCCGATAGCGTACCCATAGGCGGTGAGCGGCGCCGGGGGGCACGGTTACTTGATCCTGCAGGGCATTGCCGCTCTCGACACATAGCATGTTCAAGTAGGCATCAGCCCCCATGTCGCTGATGGCGGCTGATTTTTCGGCCCAGGGGTTCCAGATGATCGTCGAATTGCTGCCTTTCTTTTCGATTCGAATCCGGCGTTGGAGGACGGGGTCCTCGATCGTGCAGATTGAGCGGCTGCCGACATAGACCCGGTCGGTTTCGCCATCTATCCGTATCGCCCCCCGTTGCCGCTTCAGGATCCCCGCGTCAGTCTTATCTATATACAGCTGGTTGTTGAGTCCGTGGACGCGCACCTGTCGTATGTCACCTACCGTGAAGTAAGTGTGCAGAGCCTCACCGATGATGATGGGGTGATTTGAAGAGTTCAGTGTCGTCAGTTCGATAGTCAAATCGGGGCCGATGGTAAAACAGGCGGTCAGTCTGGGGCTCTTCGGGGAGGGAGGCGAAGGCAGTCTCAGGGTGAGTCGGTGACTGCCGTTATGCAGGCGCTTGATGGAATGAACGGACCAG
Organism: uncultured Methylococcus sp.; assembly: GCA_964344495.1. Taxonomy (GTDB): domain Bacteria; phylum Pseudomonadota; class Gammaproteobacteria; order Methylococcales; family Methylococcaceae; genus UBA6136. The sequence continues at coordinate 650 of CAYFNI010000014.1, read as the reverse complement.
TCGGCGGTGCGTGCGAAGCCGTGGGCCGGTAGGGTCGGGTTATCGCCATGGGGGCCGAACCAGGGCCAGCAGATAGGAATCCCGCCGTGGGGTGACTTTTGAGGGAGGAGTTCCGGTTCTGGCGAGAGCCAGGTGATGGGATGAGTGCCGATGGGTTGCCACCTCAAGAGTTGTGCGCCTTGCAGCAAGATGTCCGCGCATCCGAACCGGTTTTGCAGGGAGAGAAGCCGCAAGCCAGTTGCAGTTTTATGGAGTTGGGCGCCGGCCTGGCGTCCAGGGAGCAAACTCATTGGTATTGAAGCAGGCGATTCTGGAGGCATGGGGGACTATCCTGGCGTAAGGTGATATGGCTGTATGGATTCTAAGCGGTCTGGCCACCTCGGGTGGCGGATAGGAAAAGAATTGCACTGAACACTTGACTCCGGATAGGTGGTTGTTCATAATGAGCGGCTTCCCAAGGCTGAAAGGTGCTTGGGGCGCTGGCAGGAAGCTCGGCGATGAGGAAAATGAAGGGTTGACAGGCTGGATGGTTTCTGTAAAATACCCGCTCTTTACGGCGATGACTTAACGGTCTAGCCGAAAGCTCTTTAACAAGCAGATCAAGCAATGGTGTGGGCGCACAAGTCAATTCGTGCGAGTAGACCGATTAT
>CAYFNI010000013.1:0-31074 GCA_964344495.1 uncultured Methylococcus sp. | reverse complement strand
AGTGTGCAACTAACCTCTTCTCTCCTGAGGCACCTGCGGGGTGCCTCTTTTTTTGCCCGGACAATGGCTTGCCGGGTCATACATAAAGAATCAAATACCCGAGACATAAGCTCAGGTTATTGGTCGGATGTAATGATTAGATATCCCCGCCGCTGCCCCGCTTCTGCATCAAAGGTATTCATCGCGGCATAGAGGTCTTGGGCGCGTACCCAGACTGGCGGATATTTATACCGGGCAACATCCATAATCAGGAAACGATCCCGCGCCTCATCGTAAGCACCAAGCGGGGAGAAATGCCCGTTGGTTTTCTGTCCGATGGCACTTCGGAGGTAGTTGACCACGACAAAGGCGCGCTGATCCTGGAGGGCTTTCTTGGCATCCCGGACGAACGAGAGCCAGCCACCGGGATGCGCGTGATGTGTCTGTACCTTGACCGGATAGGCTTTGAAGACCCGTGCCAGCTGATCCAGATCCAGGCCTTTGGTGGCAATGAGGGCCGGGGTTGTCACCGCCCTGACCTTGTCGTTGAAAACATTCGTCTGCGTGAACATGGCGGGGGCTGTGTCATCGTCCGCAACGGGGAGCGGCACTTTTAGGCTGTTCAACACCATGACGGCGGTCGCTATGCCGCAAAACGCCGGACTCTCCTGCGTCTGGAACCAGCGACTCAGGGGCCAGAAACTCTGATTGTAGGGCGTGCGAAGAAACATTGACTGCCCGTCCGGGTGATCGAGGGCAATCAGCTGGTCAGGGAGCGGCAACCCGCCAGGTGTTCCGGCGAGGGCAAGTCCTGCCTGAAAGCATAGACAAACCGCCATGATGGCAAGCTTCACACGTCGCAAATAGGACGCCACAACTTGCCTCATCATCGGCACAGCATCGACCGCCCGAGGCTCATCCGTTGGATGAACACAATCCCTGTCGTGGCACACACTCAATGCCGGGCACCCGGTTCGATGCGAAATCGCGGTGCATGGGCCAGCAGCAATTTTTCGAGTACCGTCACCCCGCACCCCGTAATCGCCGCCAGGTTTTCAAGACTCCAGGCAGGCCTGCCGTCTTTAGTAACGCTATCAGCCGGAGGCAAATAGCCGCCGCTGATGAGTTCGTAAATGCGCTGCGCATGAAGGGAGGTTCGGTCGCCCTCGTCAGCCGCCGGTATCCGAAGCTCTACATCTGAAGTGACTGCTTTCGTGTTGCTCATATTCGTTGATGAACATTCCAATGGAACACATGGAAGTTATTGGGGAGTAGCGACCAGGATTCAAGTCTCGTCTAACGTTGACTGGGGAGAGAATAGGCGACAGCGGACGTGCTGGAGAGGCTTTCTCACGGACGCCTGGATGCGTCCCTTCCGAACATGGAGGCAAAAAAAAGCCCCGAAAACGGGGCTTTTTTACCAGTGTTGTTGTTTCATCATTGTCGATAGGCTATCCGGGTTACTTTGTGCCACGGCTTTCCGGAAGATCAACCGTCGCCACAGCTCCGACAAGAACCAATGCGAGAATTAAAATTTCCATTAAGGTCTCCTTTGTGTTGTTGAACGTGTGCATACTTTATCAGAACACAATCGAACACATAATTCACTTATTGTTTCTCCATTGAAAACAAACATCAGGAACTTTGCCACTGGCGGATTGATCACCTCTCGGCCGCCGAGCCGATCGGGGCGATGATGACCGGCGCATCTTTCATCACCATTGAGGCCGTGTCGGATCTTCGCGAACAGGTCAAGGACTCGGTCTTCATTGCGTCGGCGCAACGGGTGGATAATCCGGCCCAAGCGCAACAGTTTCTGCTGTCCCTGTTACACCGCTACGCCGATGCCTCACATTTGTGCTGGGCTTACCAGATCGGCCCGGACTGCCGCCTCAGCGATGGCGGCGAACCCAGTGGCACGGCCGGTCAGCCAATCCTGCGCGCCATTCAGGGACAGTCGCTTGATCATGTGGCCGTGGGCGTCATTCGCTACTTCGGCGGCACGCTGCTCGGCACCGGCGGATTGGCGCGCGCCTATGGCGGCATCGCCGCCAAGACACTTCGCGCAGCGGCTCGACGCGAGGAGCATCCCCAGATCAGGGTCATCATTGAGGTCGGCTTCACCCAAATGGGCAAGCTCTACCATCTGCTCGACCACTATGCGGCCGGCGATCGGATTGAAACCTATTCGGAAAGTGGCCTCCGAATCGACTGTCGTCTGTCCAGTGCGGTTCTCGATAGGCTGGAGTCAGCTCTGCGCGAGGTCACCCGTGGTGACTACACGCTCTGCGAGGCTAATCAGTCATGCGCATAAAAAACCCGGCGCGAGGCCGGGTTTTGTGTGAAGCCTGAGGCTTCAGGGGTCACGGGACGTCACTCAAACCAACGGTCGTCAGCTCGTAGACGTTGCAGCAACCGCTCATGGTCATGATCGATCACTCTGACCAGCTGCCGCCGTTCGGGGATCTCGGTAGCCGCCAGCAAGGCAATCACCACAAGGGCCAGACTCAGAATCATCAGTTCCATAGTTTCCTCTCCGTTTGGGTGGCACAAGCCATCAGTTATGATGGCATCCGACCCAGAAAAGTTCCAAACAACCTGCGGGCGAATTCACTCAAACCCCAGCCCGTCTGCACCTCCAGTGCAATTACTCTTCGGTGCCGGCCCGGGTCTCTGCTGGGCAAACGGTGCTCTTGCCCAGCCCGGAATACACCGGACACCAGCGCATCACCGCCGTCACGACCAGGACCAGCCCTACCAGCATCAGGATCGGGCTGTCGATCATCCAGGAAAGCACCAGCAATCCTACGCCCGCCCCCAAGCGGATTTGCTGATCCTTTTTGCCGATATTGCATTCCCGCTGCATCATTCGTTTGAAGTCGAAACTCATAGCTATTCACCTCAATAGCAATTGGTTTTTGATAACTCCATGATTTAATTGGCTGAACTCTCCCTGACGAGGCCGTCATCATGCTACCACGCACCCGCAACTGAGGCACCCGGTAAATCGGGTAGATTCGCGTCTGGCGATTTCCCCCCTGTCATCGCTCCCCGACCGGGGCGCTCCAGGCATCGGCAACCAGCGATCCAATCTGGTGACTGGTCAGGGAGGACAGAAAGGCCACCAAAGATGCCTCCTCCGCTGGCGTCAACCCGAGCGGGCGGATTCGGGGGTCAAGATTTTCGTTAGGCACGCCACCCCGATTGTAGAACGCCACCACATCCCTCAGTGTGGCAAGGCTGCCGTTGTGCATGTAGGGTGCAGTCAAGGCAATGTTGCGCAGGCCGGGCGTACGGTATTTCCAGCGATCCGCCGGATTCTGGGTGACCTCGTACGCGCCCAGGTCACTGGGCCGGGGCTCGGCCACCGCACCGATGTGTGCGGCGTCGACATCGAAGACGATGCCGGGCGCGACTTGAACCGGGGTTTTGCGGGGCTCCTGCTGCATGCTGTCAGCGAAGCCGACACCTGTATTGTGCAAGGCTTGATCGGTGAACAAGGCGGATCTGTCCTCCACGGCATGACACTGAGAGCACCCGCCTTTGCCGATAAACAGCTCAAATCCCGCGCGTGCCTCGGCGCTGAGGGCATCGGTCTGCCCGAGGTAACGCCAGCGATCAAACGCGGAATCACCCGCAATCAGCGTCCGTTCATAACTGGCGAGCGCCTGACCGACCGTATCCATGGTCGGCCCCCGGCGAAACACCCGCTCGAACTGGCCGCGGTAGTCCGGCAACGCCCGCAGTTTGTCGAGCACTGCGCCCACTGAAGGGTTACCCATTTCGTTGCGGGCCAGAAACGGTCCCCAAACCTGATTTTCCAGCGACGATTCGCGTCCATCGTGGAAGAGCCGGCGTAAATACGCCACGTTGTACAGCGTGGGCGCATTGCGGCGTACCGTGCGTCCTTCGATGCCGATCGCCGTCGCCTGTTCCTGGCTGGTGAAGCCCTGCTCTGGCACATGACACATGGCACAGGAGAACGTGCTGTTCAACGACAGTCGGCGGTCAAAGAACAGTTTGCGGCCGAGCGCAATCTTGTCCCGCGTCAGCCGATTGTCATGCGGGACTGGCACCGGCGGCAGCCCAGCTACCGGCCGCTGCGTGAGCGCGAGCAGATCGGTGGGACGCCCGGTCCGCTGGCTCAGAGCCGCCGTGTGGGTTTCATACGCTGCGTCAGCGTAGCCGGACTTGTCATCACCCGCGCGCATCGGATCAGCCATCCCCCGCACATCGGGTTTTCCAGACGGGCCAAGTGCTGCTTCCCGCATCAGGGTCTCGACATCAGCCAGAATGAGATCGGGATGCAGTACTGACACCGTGTAGATGTTGCGGATCTGCCGCCGAAGGTCGATCAGATACACCCGCAACAGATGGGCATAACGACCGGTCGCCTGACCCTGGGCATCGACATCCCGATCGATTGACTGCTGGTAATCGCGCAGAATCGGCGCCAGAGCGGCATCTCCAGTCGTCGTCAGAAACCGCCAATCCACACCACCGGCCTGAAACGGCTGACCATACCGAGCCATGACGGCCGGCGTGTCATGGCCCGGATTGAAACTCAAGGTCAGCAAGCGGACCCGGTCGTTCCACTCCGGCCGCGCACGCAGAGCCGACTGCAAACGCTGCAACACCTGCGTGGCCAGAGGACAGCCATTGACGTCATCGCAGGTCGCATAGATGAAGCTGAGAATCACGAAGCGCCCGTCATACAGCGCGTGCAGCGTGGTCGGCTGCCCGCCCGCATCCAGCACGGCACCATCGGCCGCCTGCCCAAGTAGCGGCAGGACATAACTACCGGGGGTCGGTGGCGCATAGGGCAGCGCCGCATAGCCAGGGGCGCGCATATCCTCGGCGGATACCGCTCCGGAACCCAGCCAGAGTCCGGCCAGGCACAAGATGATCCGAATCGCGTAATGCATGCTTGAACTGCCGTCGTGATGCAACCGAACACAATCGGTCAGGCCGGGAATCGCCTCGATACCCGGCCTGTAGGGGGGAACTTACTCCGCCGTGGCCAAACGATCTCTGCCCGTTGTCATAGCAAGGCCGCTGTACAAGGCATGCGCTCCGAAGCGCATCTGATGGGGCCGGCCCAGTTTTTCAGCGGTAAAGTCGATGGCGAACGAGGGCTTCAGCTCCTTGCCGTCCCACTGGTACAACTTGAGGAACTGCTCGTTGTCCTGTCCCTTCTTGTCCCAGTTAGCCAGCAGGGAGGAGGTGTAATAGAGCCGCTTGCCATCCCAGCTCGACGACACCATGTTGACCTGGGCACCGATGTGCTTTTCATACACCTGCACCGGCTTGTCCGGCTGGCTGATGTCGAAGGCGCGGGTATTGCCGTCCATGAACGTGTTGACCCACAGCAGCTTGTCATCGTTGGAGATGGAAATGTCGACCGGCAGCGGGACCTTCTTGGGATCGCCGATATCCGCAACTGCCTTGGCCTGCCATTCGCCCTTGGCATCTTCGTGAATCAGCCAGATCTGCGAGGTCAACGCCGTGGTGGTGAAGCAGTAGTTATGCGTTTCACCCCAGGCGCAGCGAATTTCCAGCGGAGCACCCGGTACATCGAACACTTTCTTTGGCTGCTTGGTATGCAGATCCCACGTCACCACGGTGTTGCCGAAGTGCTTCATGGCCTCGGGATCCTTCAGCATCTTGCCGAAGTCCATCATGTAGTTGTTCCAGCCGGTGAAGGATGATGTCACCAGCAGATTCTTGCGCGGTAATGCCCGTACATCGTAGTTGTAGCCGTCAGCAAATTGACCGGTCTTGATCGCGCCGCGCAGGTCACTGTCCGTCGGCATCCAGTGCGTCGCAACAAACTCGCCGTCGTTGGTGTATTCCACCAGAGCCGTTCGGCCACCATGATCCTTGTTATTGGACAAACCGGTGATGATCATGCGGCCGGGCAACGCGTACATGGTATGCGGCCCCACCACGCCACCGCTCTTGGCAGCAAAATCGTTGATCGTCTTGACCAGTTTGGGCTTCGACGGATCGCTCTTGACGTCGAACACGAAAATCTTGCTGGTATCCAGACCACCCGCCCAGAGGTACTGGCGGTCATCGGTGAAGTCGGAGTGATGCGCCTCGTTACGCCCGCCGACCGAGACACTGTTAATGACTTTGCCGAAGTGCTCCGACTTCGGATTGACATCGACCGTGACCAGTTTGTCCTGCTCATCTCCCAGACCCTCGACGCCCAGCGTCCAGACATAGACAAAATCTTCCTGCCCGGTGATCTTCTTCATGTAGGGCGAGGCGCAGGTTTCATCGGCCCCGGCTGGACCGACCGGCAGCAGGGTCAGCGACAGTGCCATACCGAGCGCCGCAGCCAGGACGCTCGGCCGGTGTTTCAAAGACAATGACTTGTTCATGGTGTCAGCTCTCCGTCGTTCAGATAGTTATCATTTTGCAATCGCTCATTCTGCCGTCGCAGGATCAATACGCGAGCGCACAGTGCGAATCTCCGTCACCGGAAAACCGCCCGCTTCGGCATGCTCGCGAATCATCCGCTCATTTGGAGCGATGTAAAGACAGTACACGCGGTCATCGGTCACAAAACTCTCCAGCCACTGTATGGTCGGCCCCATCTCGTTCAAGACGGCGCAGGAGCGCTGCGAAATGGCCCGCAAGGCCTCGGCCGACAACTCGCCGGCACCCGGTATAACTCGTTCGATCAAATACTTGGGCATTGCTTGTGTCCCGATCCAGTGGATATCAACGCAGGGCTCTCACCCTGCGCGCACCCATACTAGACGACCGGTCGTCTAGTATGCAAGTAAAAAAATTCAGGCCGAAAAATAGCCGATCAAAAGATGGTCGCGACACACCCGCAAGGGATCGACCGACTGTTCGATCTTCATCCGCAGCAGAGCGCCCTGCCACTGATCGACAAGCAGATCAGCCAGGGCCACGGCGGGAATATCGGTGCGGAAGCTGCCTTCCGCCTGTCCGCGTGCGATCGCCTCCGCCAGCTTATCCCTGTAACGCTGCACTGCCTGACGAAGGGCCTTCCGACACGTCTCGCTGGTCTCACCGATCTCGCCCATCAGGTTGCCGAGCAAACAGCCGCCGCGAAACTCGCGACGCGCCGACTCGTCGATCAGGTGATTGAAATAGGCCAGCAACGCATCCAGCCCTGACGCATCAGGGCGGTGCAATTCCGCATCCAGTAGCTGAATGAAAGGTTCAATGTAGTGCTGAATGACCTCCGCGCTGAACGCTTCCTTGCTGGAAAAATAGTGATAGAAAGACCCTTTGGGCACCCCGACGCGCTGCAGAATCCCCTGCAAACCTGAGCCGTGGTAACCCTGCTCCATCATCAGGGCAACCCCTTGATCCAACAATTTTTCACGCGTGCCTGACATCGCATTCATGGCGCCTCCCGCTGGCATCGAAACAGTGCGTGACGCCCTGCTTTAATGCGTAATCGTATCGATTCGTGCACAAGCCCAGTAAACGCTTGATTTTTCGTCCACCAAAACCGCTCAAATGACAATTTCATTAATATTCAGCAACTTATCGATTGGCTAGTTTCTATCCAATCCAATGCAAGACCATAAAAACGGGTTTCGGCAGAGCTTCGCCCACAGAGTTATCCACAGCTTCTGTGTATAGTGGCGCTTGCCTATACGGGTGGCCCTCCAGCTACCGTTCCCGATGGCGGAGCACCACCCCCAGCGCCTCCAACAGCACGCCGGCTGCGGCAAGCCATACTCCGGCATTGCCCGGTGCCAGCAGAATGCTGAGCCCGCCCACCCCCATAAGCATCCAGGCGACTCTCCGGCGCCAGGGCGAGTGCCCGAGCCACCGCCTCATGACCCTGCACCAGCGACGAGAGATCCCATCTCAGAACCACTCCGTGTGAAAAAACTCGCCTTCGGGTTTGTCGATACGCTCATACGTATGGGCGCCAAAATAATCCCGTTGCGCCTGCAGAAGATTGGCCGGGAGTCGCTCGGCCCGGTAGCTGTCGTAATACGCCAGCGCGGCCGAAAAGGCCGGAACCGCCACACCAAACTCGATAGCCAGCTGCACCACCCGCCGCCAACCCGCTTGCGACCTGGCCAGAATGTCGCGGAAGTAAGCATCCAGAATCAAGTTCTTGAGTGCGGGATCACGACGGTAGGCTTCCGCAATGCGATTCAGAAACCGCGCGCGAATGATGCAGCCACCGCGCCAGATCGCCGCAATATCTTCAAAATTCAGATGCCATTGATATAGCTCGGATGCCGCCCGCAACTGCACAAAACCCTGGGCATAACTGATGATTTTGCTGGCATACAACGCATCATGCACGGCATCGATCAGCGCCTGGCCATCCCCCTCAAAGGCCACCGGCGGGGGGCCCGACAACAGGTGCGAAGCCGCTACCCGCTCGGCTTTCAAGGCACTGAGGATGCGTGCCTCGACAGCACTGGCAATGACCGAAAGCGGCACGGCCATGTCGGTGGCATGGCCGACCGTCCATTTGCCGGTGCCCTTCTGACCGGCCTTGTCGACGATCATGTCCACCAGGGGCCGGCCGCTGACAGGATCAATCCGGGCCAGAATCTTGCCGGTGATATCGATCAGGAACGAGTCCAGCTCGCCGCGATTCCAGTCGCTGAAAATGGCCGCCAGCCGCTCGGCAGAAGGGTTCAGCACGGCCTTGAGGACGGCATACGCTTCGCAGATCAGCTGCATGTCGCCGTACTCGATGCCGTTATGAACCATCTTGACATAATGACCGGCGCCATCCGTCCCCATATGGCGGCAACAGGCCTCACCCTCGGCCACCGCCGCGATACGGGTATAGATCGGCGCGATCGCCCGCCACCCCTCCGGCGAACCACCGGGCATGATCGATGGCCCCTTTAACGCCCCTTCCTCACCCCCGGAAATACCGACGCCGAAGAAATGCAGCCCCCGCTCGCGCAGCTGCTTTTCCCGCCGCTGGGTATCGGTCCACAGCGAATTGCCGCCATCGATGATGATGTCACCCGGCTCCAGCATGGGGATGAGCTGCTCGATCACCGCGTCAACCGGCGCCCCGGCCTTGACCATGATCTGCACTTTGCGCGGCGTGGCCAATGCGGCCACAAAATCCTCCAGCGTCAGGCAGGGCGTAATGCTCAGATGCTTTGCTCGCCCGGCGGCAAACTGTTCGGTCACCGACGTGGTTCGGTTAAACACGGCCACGCTGAACCCCTTCGACGCCATATTCAGGACCAGATTTTCGCCCATTACCGCCAGCCCGATCAGGCCGATGTCACACTGCTTCATCGTCTCACCCCCATTTGGTTAAAACCGGTATCCCCTCAGGGTGAAGGATACTCCCAAAATGCATCGCTCCCCGAGGTGGGCGCGCGCTGATCCGTAATCATCCACAGCGGCCGTCGACTCATGCTAGAGTGCCCCATGACCTAACCCGAAGCTTGAAGCCGATGAAACAGCCTCCGCGTCCGCACTCCGGCACCTCATGGACACCACCGAACTGATTGGCGCCGTCGCCGGCACCCTCACGACCGTCTCATTCGTTCCGCAAGTCATCAAGACCTGGCGGTCCCGTTCGGCCAGCGACATATCATTCGGGATGTTTCTGCTGTTCAGTCTCGGCGTGCTGCTCTGGTTGATCTACGGAATGAACATCGGTTCGCTGCCCATCGTACTCTCGAACAGCATCACACTGGCCCTGTCGACGAGCATCATCGCCATGAAGCTCTGGTTCGACCGGACCGGTCCGTAACGCGGCCCACACCCAACGTCACGATTTACCTTTTTCAGGAGCCTCGCATGAGTCAGTCGCTACTCGAACAACTTCGGACCATGACCGTAGTCGTCGCCGACACGGGCGACTTCCAGGCCATCCGCCGCTTTACCCCGCGCGATGCCACCACCAACCCGTCACTGATCGCGGCCGCCGCGCAGATGCCCGAATATCAGGACGTGGTCGACCAAACTCTGCATGAAGCCCGACAGGCACTGGGCACCGGGGCCGATGACCGGGCCGTTGTCTCCCTTGCTTTCGACCGGCTGGCCATCACTTTTGGGCTGCGGATTCTCGAGATCATCCCCGGCCGCGTGTCCACGGAAGTCGATGCACGCCTGTCCTGGGACACCGACGCCACCGTCCGCAAGGCGCGCGACATCATGGCCGCCTATGCCGCTGCCGGCATTGACCGCTCCCGGGTGCTGATCAAGATTGCCTCCACCTGGGAAGGGATTCGTGCCGCCGAGATTCTGGAATCCGAAGGCATCCACTGTAACCTCACCCTGCTGTTCGGCCTGCATCAGGCCATCGCCTGTGCCGAGGCCGGCGTGACCCTGATTTCACCGTTCGTCGGGCGTATTCTCGACTGGTACAAGAAGGAAACCGGGCAGGATTACCCTTCGGCCGAAGATCCCGGGGTGCAGTCCGTCAGCCGCATTTACACCTACTACAAGCAGTTCGGCTATCGCACCGAAGTCATGGGCGCGAGCTTCCGCAACATCGGCGAGATCATCGAACTGGCCGGCTGCGACCTGCTGACCATTTCTCCCGCCCTGCTCAAGGAACTGGACGCCACGGCTGGCCCGCTGACGCGCCGGCTTGATCCGGCTCAGGCTGCAGGCGCCGGGCTTGAGCGCATCGAAATGAATCAGACGCTGTTCGACCAGATGCACGCCGCCGACCGCATGGCGACCGACAAACTGGCCGAGGGCATTCAGGGTTTCACCAAGGCGCTGGAGAATACCGAAGCCCTGCTGGCCCACCGGCTGCGTCAGCTGGAAGGACAGGCCAGCCTTGATCCGGCGGTCACCCGGCTGTTCCAGATATACGACCTGGACCACAACGGCGAGATCACGCGCGAAGAATGGCTGGGCACCGATGCCGTCTTTGACGCGATTGACAGCAATCATGACGGCCTGATCGGACTCGAGGAACTTCGCGCCGGACTCGGTGGCCTGCTGCACTTGGCGCTGGCGCGGTAAGACCCTCGGCCTGCTCCGGCAGGCGTTCTGCGGCGCGGGCATCGCGCTAGAATGGCCGCTCATCGAACCGAATGGAGACGCCTGTGGGACGCGTACGCTGGTCGCTGCTGTTGTCAATGCCTATAGCCGCTGCCCTCTGGCTGGCATGTCCCCCTGTAGTCAAGGCCGCCCTGGATGCGACCGCACAACAGGCCCGCGCCTTGCAGGCGGAGTGGGCCACCGTCTTCTATGAGGCACCCCGCGAGCAGAAGGCTCCGCAATACCGGCAGTTGCTGGAACGGGTCCGCAGCCTCAAGCGTCAGCATCCCGGACGGGCTGAACCGCTCATCGTCGAAGCCATCATCCTTTGCACGTACAGTGCCGCGGCGCTGGGCCTCGACACACTGGAACTGCTGGAACAGGCCCGCGATCTGCTGCAGCAGGCCATTGCCATCGACCCGCCGGCCCTTGAAGGAGCAGCCTACGTGACGCTGGGCAACCTGTATCGGCGCCTCCCGGGCTGGCCGGTGCTGTACGGGGACAAAAAGCTGGCCAAACAGTACCTGGAATCGGGCCTGAAGCTGTACCCGAACGGAATCGACACCAATTACTTCTACGGCGATTGGCTGCTGGAAGAGGGCCAGACCGAACAAGCCCGCACCTACCTCGAAAAAGCCCGTCAGTCACCGATCCGGCCCAGTCTGAAAATTTCCGACACCCGACTGAAGCAGGAAATCGAGCAGGCCCTGCTCGACCTCAAGAATGGCACCTCCGGACGTTCCGACTTCTTCAGCCTGTTCACGCCCTCTTTCGACCGATAACCCGAGACCGCACCTGTCCGCATGAACGATCCCGCCAGCCTGTTCACGCACCTGCCCGCCAGCCTCCAGCCGGCGGTATCTGCCGCCTGGGAACGCTTTCAGGCGCACGATGAGCCTATCGAAACCAGCGGCTGGCCGGAGCGTATCACCCAGTCACTGCCCACCGTCTGGGCCGCCAGCCCGTTTATCGCCGAGCAATGCAGTCGCCGCCCGGCCCTGCTCCGGTCCCTGATCGATTCGGGGCGGCTGCTGAACAGTCAGGACGACACCGGTTTTACGCCCCTCCTGGCCGAAGCGCTGGCCGGGGTGGCGACCGAAGCTGATCTGATGCAACGCCTGCGACGCTTTCGCAACCGCGAGATGGTCCGCATCGCCTGGCGCGACATCGCCGGCTGGGCACCGCTGAATGAAACGCTGGGTGACCTTTCGCGACTGGCGGAAAGCTGCATCGATTCGGCACTGGACCCGCTGTTCCGATGGGCATGCGAGAGTCGCGGCACACCGGTCAATCAGCACGGGCATCCGCAGAATCTGGTCGTGCTGGGCATGGGCAAGCTGGGCGCCTGGGAACTCAACTTCTCCTCCGACATCGACCTGATCTTCGCCTTTCGCGACAATGGCGAACTGTCAGACCGGCGCGAAACCAGCTACGCCGAGTTCTACACCCGGCTCGCCCGTCAACTGATCAAGGTACTGGACACGCCGACCGAGGACGGCTTTGTCTTCCGTGTGGACACCCGCTTGCGCCCGTTCGGCGACTCGGGACCCCTGGTGATGAGCTTCGAGGCACTCGAGACCTACTACCAGAGTCAGGCGCGCGAGTGGGAGCGCTATGCCATGGTCAAGGTGCGAGCCCTCGCGGGCGACCGCGACGCCGGACAGGCGCTGGAAAACTTCCTGCGGCCTTTTGTCTACCGACGCTATCTCGATTACCGGGCGCTGGGCGAATTGCGCGAACTGAAACGCAAGATCAGTCAGGAACTGATCCGCAAGGACCGGCAGGAAAACGTCAAGCTGGGACCCGGGGGCATCCGCGAAATCGAATTCATCACTCAAGCCTTCCAGCTGATCCGTGGCGGACAGGAAAAAAGCCTGCGTGAACGGCGCCTGCAGGTGGTGCTGGCGCGTATCGGCGCGCTTGGTCTGATGCCGGCCGAATCGGTCGAGTGGCTGCTGGACGCCTATCGCTATCTGCGTATCGTTGAAAACCGCCTGCAACAGTATGCAGACCGCCAGACCCACGATCTGCCGGTCGGGGCGGTCGAACAACAGGCTTTGGCCTTTGCCCTGGGGCATCCTGATTGGGCCAGTTTCAAACAGGCGCTCGACCAGGTGCGGGTGCAGGTTCACGCGCTCTTCGAGGACGTGATCACGGGCGGCCAGACCACCGAGACCCTCCGCCTGCCGCTCAACGGCGACCCTGACGCCACGACCGCCAGCCTGCAGGCACTCGGCTTCAGCGCGACCGAAGCGGCCTTGCCACTGCTCGAGACTTTCCGCCAGTCGCACCCGATCCGGCGTCTGACGCCACGTGGCGAATCTGAACTGCAGCGCCTCCTGCCGGAACTGGTGCGGAGCGCCGCCCAGACCGAGCACCCCCCGCAGACGCTGGAGCGAGTCCTGCGACTGATCGAAGCCATCGCCAGCCGTAACGTCTACCTGACTCTGTTGGCGGAAAAGCCTTCGGCGCGCGAACAACTGGTCAAGCTGTGTGCTGCCAGTCCCTGGATTGCCCATGCCATCGCCCACACGCCGCTCCTGCTGGACGAACTGATCGACCCGCGGACACTCTACCGGCCGTTGACCCGCGATGAACTGCGACAGGATCTGGCCCGTCGACTGGACGCCATCGATACCGATGACATGGAACAGCTGATGAGTGTCCTGCGCCGGTTCAAGCAAGCCAACGTCCTGCGCGTGGCGGCGGCCGACGTCTCCGGCGCCATTCCGCTGATGGTCGTCAGCGATTACCTCACCTACATTGCAGAAACGGCCGTCGAGAGCGCCCTGCAGCACGCCTGGCGCTTGACCGCCGCCCGCCATGGCGTGCCGCCCGGGGCAGAGCCGGACAGCCCCAGCCACTTCGCTGTCATCGCTTACGGCAAGCTAGGCGGACTGGAACTGGGCTATGGGTCGGACCTGGATCTGGTGTTCCTCTACGAAGGCGAAGGGGAGGCGCTCACCGACGGCGACAAACCGGTGGCCGTCGCCGAATTCTTCACCCGACTGGGCAAACGCATCATCCATTTGCTGGCCACCAACACGCCCGATGGCATCCTCTACGAGACCGACCTGCGGTTGCGGCCCTCGGGCAGCTCGGGTTTGCTGGTCAGCCGGATCGAGGCCTTCGCCACCTATCAGATGCATGAGGCCTGGACCTGGGAGCAGCAAGCCCTGGTCAAGGCCCGTTTCATTGCCGGGGATACCGCCATCGCCGAGCAGTTCACCCATGTGCGCCGCCAATCGCTGTGCCGGGTTCGCGATGGCAAAGCCCTGCAGCAGGACGTGCGCGACATGCGCGAAAAGATGCGGGAGGCCCTGGGCAAACGCGAAGCCGGCCAGTTTGGGCTCAAGCAGGATGCCGGCGGTATCGTGGATATCGAGTTTCTAGTACAATTCGGCGTCCTTTTACGGGCTCATGCCTGTGTCGCCCTGACCGAATGGACCGATGTGGTCAGGCTGCTGGAGAGTCTTGCCGTGGCGGGATTTCTGGCTCCGGAGGATGCGGCGTTCCTGAAGCAGTCCTACTGTCTTTACCGCGACCGGGCACACCGGGCCGCCTTGCAGGAAATTCCTGCACAGGTGCCGCAGGATGAATTTCAGTCCCGACGCGCCCGTATCCGGCAGCTGTGGGACAGCATCATGGGAACCCCCTGAGCGCGTCACTCGATTGACCGCCGGCCGGATGCTTGTTGGATACCACCCTGAACACACAGACTCACCCCCCTATCTCACCGAATCGGAGAACACACCATGTCGATGGATGACAAAGACGGCGTCATCTGGCTGGACGGCGAATGGCTGCCCTGGCGTGATGCCAAGGTCCACGTCCTGACCCATACCCTGCACTACGGCTGCGGCGTTTTTGAGGGACTGCGCGCCTACAAGACCGAGCAGGGTCCGGCGATCTTCCGCCTGCGCGACCACACCGACCGGCTGTTCCGCTCGGCGCACATCATGAAGATGGACCTGCCGTTCGACAAGGACACGCTGGACCGCGCCCATTGCGAAGCGCTGACCCGCAACCAACTGTCCAGCGCCTACATCCGGCCCATGGCCTTCTTCGGCTCCGAAGCCATGGGTCTGCACGCCAAGGGCATCAAGACCCATGTGATGATCGCCGCCTGGGAATGGGGCAGCTACCTGGGAGAGGAAAACATGGCCCGCGGCATCAAGGTCCGCACCTCGTCCTACACCCGCAATCACGTCAACAGCCAGATGTGCAAGGCCAAGGCCAACGGCAACTACGTCAACTCGATCCTGGCCGTGCGCGAGGCGGTGGAATGTGGATGCGACGAGGCCCTGCTGCTCGACCACGAGGGCTATGTCGCGGAAGGCAGCGGCGAAAACATCTTCATCGTCCGCAAGGGCAAGCTCTACACGCCGGATCTGACCTCGGCGCTGGAAGGCATTACCCGCGAAACCATTTTCACCATCGCCCGCGAACAGGGTCTGGAAGTCCACGAAAAGCGCATCACTCGGGACGAAGTCTATGTCGCCGACGAGGCCTTCTTCACCGGCTCTGCCGCCGAGGTCACACCGATCCGCGAACTGGATGGCCGCACCATCGGCAGCGGCACCCGCGGCCCGATCACGGAGCAACTGCAAAGCCTCTACTTCGACTATGTCTACGGCCGGCGTGCCGACCACCCCGAGTGGCTGACCCACGCCCGCTGAGACCAAACGGCCGAGGCTGTCAAAAGGGCTGCTGCGGTGGCCCTTTTTTGCGCGCAGACCCCGCTCTGCGCGCTGGTCGACACGACCTGACTGCTTCCGTTCCATTTCGGCGATAATCCCGCCTTCGCTTGCCGCTTTTCCGACTCGACCATGCACGCACTCATCGACTGGCTCGTCAACACCATTGGCGCCATGGGCTACACCGGCATCTTCCTGCTGATGGCCATGGAAAGCTCCATTTTTCCGATCCCCAGCGAGGTCGTGATGCCACCCGCCGGGTATCTGGTTCAGCAAGGCCGCATGGAGATGGCCTGGGTGATCCTCAGTGGAACGTTCGGCAGCCTGGCCGGGGCCTACGCCAATTACTTCGCCGCCCGCTGGCTGGGGCGACCGCTGGTCATCAAGTACGGCCGCTATGTATGGATCACTGAAGAGCACTTCGACAAGGTCGAACGGTTTTTCCTCAGCCACGGTGAAATCTCGACCTTCATCGGCCGGCTGCTGCCGGTGATCCGTCACCTGATTTCCATCCCGGCCGGCATCGCCCGCATGAATCACGTCCGCTTCAGCCTCTACACCACGGTCGGTGCCGCCCTCTGGGTCAGCATTTTGGCCTGGATCGGGTTTTTCATCGGCGCAGAACAGGCGCTGATCACGCACTACGCCCATCAGGCCGTACTGGCCGTCGTCGCCTTCAGTGTCCTGCTGGGAGCGGGCTATACCCTCCGGCACCGGCGCAAGCTGCGACGCCAGAGCGAGTCAGCCTGACGCCGCAACCGCCCCCTGCCTGAATCCACCCGACTGCTTAATGATGAATCAGACCTACGACGCCGCCTCGATCGAAGTACTCTCCGGACTGGATCCGGTCCGCAAACGGCCCGGCATGTACACCGATACCAGTCGGCCCAACCATCTGGCCCAGGAGGTCATCGACAACAGCGTCGACGAGGCGCTTGCGGGCTACGCCAAACACATCGACGTCCGTCTGATGGCCGATGGCGGCGTCGAGGTCCGCGACGATGGCCGCGGCATGCCGGTCGACATTCATCCGGAACAGGGCATTTCCGGGGTTGAAGTCATCCTCACCAAACTGCATGCCGGCGGCAAGTTCTCCAACAAGAGCTACGGGTTCTCCGGTGGCCTGCACGGCGTTGGCGTATCGGTGGTGAACGCCCTGTCCGACCGGCTCGATGTCGAAGTCCGGCGCGACGGCAAAACCTGGGATATCGGTTTCGAACACGGCGAGAAGGTGCGCGATCTCCGCGAAACCGGCACCACCGCGCGGCGCGATACCGGCACCACGGTCCGCTTCTGGCCGGAAGCCCGCTATTTCGACTCGCCCCGCATTGCCGTCAGCCGCCTCAAGGCGCTACTGCGGGCCAAGGCGGTGCTGTGCCCCGGCCTGCGCATTACCCTCATCGACGAGCCCGGCGGCGATACCGAAAGCTGGTATTTCGAGAATGGCCTGCCCCAGTATCTGCTCGACCGCATCGGCGATCAGGACTGCGTACCGGAGGACCCCTTCATCGGCACCCTGTCCGGAGCGCAGGAGGCGGTGGACTGGGCCGTGGTCTGGACGACAGAAAGCGGCGAACCGGTGACTGAAAGCTACGTCAACCTGGTCCCGACTGCGCAAGGCGGAACCCATGTCAACGGTCTGCGCACCGGACTGACCGAGGCGGTGCGGGAATTCTGCGAGTTTCGCAACCTCCTGCCGCGCGGCATCAAGATCGCTCCGGAAGATGTCTGGGAACGCTGCCATTACGTGCTGTCACTGAAGATGCTCGACCCGCAGTTTTCCGGCCAGACCAAGGAGCGACTCAGTTCGCGCGAATGCGCCCCGTTTGTCGCCGGCGTGGCCAAGGATGCCTTCAGCCTGTGGTTGAACCAGCATCCGGCGGTCGGCGAGCGCATCGCCGAACTGGTGATCGAAAGCGCCCAGAAGCGTCTCAAGGCCAGCCGCCAGGTGACTCGCAAGAAAGTCACCAGCGGCCCGGCCCTGCCCGGCAAACTGTCGGACTGTGCCGCCCAGGATCTGGGCCGGACCGAATTGTTCCTGGTCGAGGGTGATTCGGCGGGTGGCTCGGCGAAACAGGCCCGCGACAAGGATTATCAGGCCATCATGCCCCTGCGCGGCAAGATCCTGAACACCTGGGAAGTGGAATCATCCGGCGTCCTGGCCTCGCAGGAAGTCCATGACATCAGCGTTGCCGTCGGCGTCGATCCGGGCTCGAATGACCTGACCGGCCTCCGCTACGGCAAGGTCTGCATCCTCGCCGACGCCGACTCCGACGGCAATCACATCGCCACCCTGCTGTGTGCCCTGTTCGTGCGTCATTTCCGTCCCTTGGTGGCCGCCGGTCATGTGTTTGTCGCCATGCCCCCGCTGTACCGCATCGACGTCGGCAAGCTGGTGTTCTATGCGCTCGACGAGGCAGAGAAAAAAGGCATTCTCGACCGCATTGCAGCGGAGAAGATCAAGGGCAAGGTCAACGTACAACGCTTCAAGGGCCTGGGCGAGATGAATCCCTCGCAACTGCGCGAGACCACCATGAGCCCCGACACCCGCCGACTGGTGCAACTCACCTTGCCGGAAACGGCCGCTACCGACGAAAAGCTGGACATGCTGCTGGCCAAGAAGCGGGCCGGCGACCGCAAAGCCTGGCTGGAGGAAAAAGGCAATCTCGCAGAAGTGTGAGGGCAACCCCGCCCCGGACCGCTGGATCAGGTTTCGCTTGCCCTGCCCGCTTTTTTCTCTATAATCCCCCGCTTGATTTTTTTCGGAGGGCAGTCCGTGGACTGCCTTTTTTGTTTTCTGTCGGTGAGCCTCCATGACCGGTCAAGTGATGCCAACCTATGCGCGGATGCCCGTGACGTTCGAGCGCGGCCAAGGTCCGTGGCTCTGGAGCGCCGAAGGTAACCGCTATTTCGATGCCATTTCCGGCATTGCCGTCTGCAACCTCGGCCATGCCCATCCTGCCGTTGCCGCAGCCCTGTGCGATCAGGCCAGCACGCTGGTGCACACCTCCAACCTGTATGGCATCGGGCTGCAGGAGCAACTGGCCGCAGCGCTCTGCGCCCTCAGCGGTCTGGAGAATGCGTTTTTCTGCAACTCAGGCGCCGAGGCCAATGAAGCCGCATTGAAGCTGGCGCGCAAATATGGCCACAGCCGCGGTATCGCCAACCCCAAGGTCATCGTCATGGAAAACAGCTTCCATGGCCGCACCCTGTTCACCCTCAGCGCCACCGGCAATGCCAAGGTTCAGGAGGGATTCGAGCCCCTGGTCGACAGCTTCATCCGGGTACCGTTTGGACAGGCCGATGCGGTGGCCGCCATCGACAATCCCGATGTCGTGGCCATTCTGGTCGAACCGATCCAGGGGGAAGGCGGGGTGCGCGTGCCGCCGGACGACTACCTGCCGGCCCTCCGCCAACTGTGCGATCAGCGTGGCTGGCTGCTCATGCTGGATGAAGTCCAGAGCGGCATGGGCCGGACTGGCGCTTGGTTCGGCTTCCAGCATGCCGGCATCCTGCCGGATGTGATGACACTGGCCAAGGCCCTCGGCAACGGCGTCCCCATCGGCGCCTGTCTGGCCGCCGGTCCGGCGACCGGTGTCCTCACGGCCGGCAAGCATGGCTCCACCTTTGGCGGCAATCCGCTGGCCTGCCGGGCGGCCCTGAGCGTTATCGACACCCTGCGCGACCAGCAGCTCGTTGCCCGTGCGGACACACTCGGCCGGACTCTTCTGGACGGATTCCGCGCGGCACTGGCCGGCCATCCGCGGGTGGTGGAGGTCCGGGGCAAGGGCCTGATGATCGGCATTGAGCTGGATGTAGCCTGCTCCGACCTGACCCACCGCGCGCTGGCTCAGGGCTATCTCATCAATGTGACAGCTGATCGAACGATTCGCCTGTTGCCGCCTCTCATTCTGACGGATGACGACGCCCAGCACCTCCTCACGGGGGTGATCGGCCTCGTCCGTGCGTTTACGGCTGACTGAAGCCCGGAGACCTTTGCATGCGTTTGCGCCATTTGGTGAACCTGACCGACCTGACCCCCGCCGAACTGCGCGGCATCCTCCTGCGGGCGATTGAACTGAAACGCGACCGACACGGCCATCAGCCCCTGCAGCATCGTGTGCTCGGCATGCTGTTCGAAAAATCCTCGACCCGCACCCGCATCTCCTTCGAGGCCGGCATGGTGCAGCTCGGCGGCGCAGCCATCTTCCTGTCACCGCGCGACACCCAGCTGGGACGCGGCGAGCCCATCGAAGACTCAGCTCGGGTGATTTCGCGGATGGTCGATTGCATCATGCTGCGCACCCATGCCCACCGGACGGTCGAAATTTTTGCCGAACACTCACGCGTGCCGGTCATCAATGGTCTGACCGACCGTAGCCATCCTTGCCAGCTGCTGGCTGATCTGCAGACCTACTTCGAACACCGTGGCGACATCACCGGCCGCACCGTGGCCTGGATCGGTGACGGCAACAACATGTGCCATTCCTACATCGAAGCGGCAACCCTGCTGCAATTCGACCTGCGGATTGCCTGCCCGGCCGGCTACGAACCGGCAGCGGAATTTCTCGCCCTCGGTGGCGAACGGGTGACGCTGCTGCGCGATCCGGCCGCCGCGGTGCGCGGCGCGGATCTGGTCGTCACCGACGTCTGGGCCAGCATGGGCCAGGAAGCGGAACAAGCCCAGCGCGAACAGGCCTTTGAAGGGTATGAAGTGGATGAACGCCTGATGCAGGCAGCCGCGCCCGATGCGCTGTTCATGCACTGCCTGCCCGCCCACCGCGGCGAGGAAGTCAGCGCCGGCGTGCTTGAGGGCCCGCAAAGCGTGGTGTGGGACGAAGCCGAAAATCGCCTGCATGCCCAGAAGGCCCTGCTGGAATTCCTGCTGGTCGAAGACAGCCCGGTGCGGCGACTGTCCGCTGACTGAGGCACGCCGGACGCGCAGAACGGCACTGTTCATGCCCGGCGCTTGCATCGCCCGCCTCGGGAAGTGATACGCTTGGTCTCCATTCCCACCGCCGCGCTGTGCTGTCCACCATGCCCCTGACCCGCATATTCTCTGCCCCACTGGCGGTCACGCCGTTGCTCCTGTGCCTGACGGCCTGCTCGACGACTGTTCTCCCGGTCGGCATGGGGGGCATGGGCATGATGGGAATGGGTCTCGGAACGACGGCTGGGGGCATGGGCACAGAGTATGGCAGCGGCGGCATGGACATGGGGCTGCACCTGGGTGGCTGGGGTGAAGGCGACAGTTGGGGCCACACACCCCAAAGCCCCCTGGACAAGGCCTTGGACAGCGACCCCCACAACTTCGGCAAGCCGCCTGCGACCGTGTCCGGGACGCCTGCCGGCAGCTACTACCATCCCGCCGGCGCAGACCGCGCGACAAACAACTGAGCCGGAGCCGCCCAGACCCAACCTTCGAGCGAAGGTCTGAGTCTTACCCCAGGCGCGCGCCTGCGGCGCATGGCAACAGGTGCCGCACCATCGCCCGTTCCTCCTTTAATTCAGCCTCGCTGAGCCGAAGTCGGCTTTGAGTGAAGGCATCGAGCGGCAAGCCCTGCACAATCTGCCAGGCGCCGTCCCGAACCCTGACGGGAAAGGAATACATCAGACCCGGCTCAATGCCATAACTGCCATCGCTCAGAACAGCCATGCTGGTCCAGCGCCCCTCGGGGGTGCCGAATATCCAGTCGCGCATGTGGTCGAGGGCCGCGTTGGCGCCAGATGCGGCACTCGATTTGCCGCGCACGCGGATGATGTCACCGCCTCGATTCTGGACGGTGCCGATGAAGTTCTGCTCAAACCACGTCCGGCCGACACGCTCAAGCGCAGGCTGTCCCGCCACCCGTGCGTGCAGCAGGTCGGGATGCTGGGTGAGGGAGTGATTGCCCCAGATGATGACGCCGTCGATCTCGGCCGGATTGTGTCCAGACTGGGCGGCGAGCAGACTGACGGCACGGTTGTGGTCGAGCCGGGTCAGTGCCGTAAAGTTGTGTGCTGGCAAATCAGGGGCATTGCGGGCGGCAATCAGGGCATTGGTGTTAACCGGATTACCCACCACCAGCACCTTGACGTCGCGATGGGCAACCTCATTGAGTGCCCGCCCCTGGGTGGAGAAAATATCCGCGTTGACCGTCAGCAAATCACGCCGTTGCATCCCCGGCCCGCGCGGCTGTGCGCCGACCAGAAAGACCAGTTCGGCTTGGTCGAAGGCCTCCTCGGGGATACTGTGGCAACTCAGCGCATGCAACAGCGGCGCGGCACAGTCAGCCAGTTCCATGGCCACTCCCTCAAGGGTTGCGACCATCTGCGGCACTTCCAGCAAACGCAACTCCACCGGCTGATCCGGTCCAAGCAGGTCACCGGCGATGAGCCTGAACAGCAGCGAGTAGCTGATCTGCCCCGCCGCACCGGACACGGCAATCCTGACCGGTGTCTTCATGGTCCGATTCCCTGTTGTCGCGCTCGGCAGGTCAGTGGCGAACCGCTCAGGCCGTGGGAAAGCCTTTGGCCTGAATCGACTGCTTGATGGCCTCCAGCGTGGTCTTGGCTTCGTCGAATTCGACCTCGACCCGGCCTTCCTTGGCGGAGGCCTTGCTGGACAGCACCCCGTCGACCGCATCCGCCGCCGACTGGACGGATTTCTCGCAACCGCCGCATTTCATGCCGGTTACATTAAAGCTTGCTTTTGCCATGGCCTCTCTCCTGTAGGCAGTGTCGCCGGGTCCATTCGGACCAGGATCAGGATTCGTCTTTCCGCCGATTGAACGGAAACGGTTTATCGTCGGTGTTGTAGCTCAGGTACAGCCAGATGCGATACACATACTCGGCAATCGTCTGCCCGAGTTTTTGAGCGCGGGGGCTGGGCCCGGCGCCGAACAGGTGCAGCACCATCTGCACCAGCAGAACGCCCCAGAGCAGAAAGCGCACCACGCTGAGAATAATCATGTACACGATGATGAAGAACAGCCGAACAAAGAAATTGCCGGGTTCCACCACAGGCGGTTCAATACTGGACATGTCGGTCACTCAAACTTGGATCGAAATGGATACAGAACCCTCTCGCCGGACCGGGTCTGCCCCCTTACGGTGGGCGGGGTTCTTCAGCGGTGGAAGGATACCCGAATCACCATGCGTCTGCTAAGTCGGGATGGCGAAATCGACTACCAGGAGGCCTTTCTGACCCCGGCGGCCGCACGGCAATGGTTTGATCAGCTGGCGCTGGACATGGACTGGCACGATGAAACACTGCGCCTGTTTGGCCGCGATATACGCGTGCCCCGCCGTGTCGCCTGGCATGGCGACGCCGGCACCGATTACCGTTACGCCGGGGTCACCCATGCGCCGCGGCCCTGGACGCCGGCCTTGCGGACCCTGAAAGCAGCCGTCGAAGAGGCGTGCGGGCAGCGGTTCAACAGTGTACTCGGCAACCTCTACCGCGATGGCCGAGATGCGATGGGCTGGCACGCGGACAACGAGCCGGAACTGGGCTGCCAGCCGCTGATTGCCTCACTCAGCCTGGGGGCCGAGCGACGCTTCGAGATCCGCCATCGAACCACCCGCGAAACCCTGCGCCTGCCGCTGGCATCGGGCAGCCTGCTGATCATGGGCGGCGCCTTTCAGGCATACTGGCAACATCGGATACCGCGCCAGCCCGGCATTACGGAGCCGCGGATCAACCTCACGTTCAGATGGATTCAGACACGGAACTGACATGGCCGATATCCTTCCTTTCCGCCGCCCCAGGGCCTCCGTCACCCATCAGGGCAATACCCTGTGCCGCCGTGGCTTCCACAAATGGCAGGTGGACAAGACGCAGATTTTTGACGTGAAACAGGGCCGGCTGGTCACGGTGCATCGCTGTAGCCGGTGTGGCGCAACCAGGCAGGAACTGCGCTGATTGATTACATTCCCGCCTCTGGACTTGATGGCCCTGCCGCTCGGCAGCGGGCCATAAAATCAGACAGGTGCTCCCGGCGGAACGCCTCCAGCGACCAGTCGCGCCGGTCAAGCCGATCGGCCGCGGCGGGCGGTACCACGTAGACCTCGGCCGATACCGACTCACCGGCGGCCGTCATGACCGTCAGCGTTTCGCGTTGATAGAACGCATCCTCGAAGCCATCCAGTCGAGACAGCTCCGGCCCCGTCAGATTGCGATAGAGGAGGCCTTCGGTGCGGGCCCCGGGCTCGTGGATCAGGCCCGGATAGGCCAGTCCCAGCAGACCATAACGGCCATAGCCCGTCAGTGTGGCGGGTTCCGATGCCCGCAGTCGCCCGGTCACCGCGTGGAAGACCTCCGGCAATTGCAGGGTACCGTAGGCAAACAGATGGATCATGTCTCAGGCTCCTCAACAGGGGTCCTACCGTAGACCGTCGATTGACAGTCTCACCGGGACAGGTTACACGTCGCATCACTTTATACCGGCCGGAGAAGACCTGCATGACTGAATCCCGCATTCTGATCGGCAAGGGCGAACAACCCTGTTTTCTGTCCGGGCGGTATGCCAACCGTCACGGCTTGATCGCCGGCGCGACCGGCACCGGCAAGACGGTAACGCTGCAGGTGTTGGCTGAAGGTTTTTCTGACCTCGGCATTCCGGTCTTTCTGGCCGACATCAAGGGCGATCTCTCCGGGCTCGCCCTGCCGGGTGCGGATACCCCAACGCTGCAGGCGCGAGCGGCAGCGCTGGGCATCGAACACTATCAACCGGAGGCCTATCCGGTGGTGTTCTGGGACGTATTCGGCACCCAGGGGCATCCAGTGCGCGCGACGTTGTCCGATCTGGGTCCCTTGCTGCTGGCCCGGCTGCTGGATCTGTCGGACATTCAGGCCAGCGTGCTCGCGCTGCTGTTCAAATATGCCGACGATCACGACCTGTTGCTGCTGGATCTCAAGGATTTGCAAAGTCTGATCGCACACGCCAGCGAACAGACTGCCGAACTGGGCAAGACCTACGGCACGGTCAGCCGGCAGACGCTGGGGATTCTGCAGCGCGAACTATTGGCGTTGGAGAGCGAGGGGGCGCAAGCCTTTTTCGGTGAGCCCAGCCTGCAGTTGGCGGATCTCATGCACACGCTGCCGGACGGACGCGGGCAGATCAATATTCTGGCCGCCGACCGGCTGTTCCTGAAACCGCGCCTGTATGCGACGGTGCTGCTGTGGCTGCTGTCGGACCTTTATGAGCAGCTGCCGGAGCGCGGCGATGCCGAGTTGCCGTTGCTGGCCTTCTTTTTCGATGAAGCGCACCTACTGTTCGATGATGCGCCCAAGGTGCTGCTCGACAAGATCGAGCAGGTGGTACGGCTGATCCGCTCCAAGGGGGTGGGGGTCTACTTCATCACCCAGAATCCTCTGGATATTCCCGACCGCATCCTCGGGCAGCTGGGCAACCGGGTTCAGCATGCGCTCAGGGCGTTCACACCCAAGGATCAGAAGGCAGTCAAGGCGGCCGCCGAAACCTTCCGGGCCAACCCCGGTCTCGATGTGGCCACGGCGATCACTGAACTGGGTATCGGCGAGGCGCTGGTGTCCACGCTGATGGATGGCGGGATCCCCAGTCCGGTGGAGCGGGCTCAGGTCTGTCCGCCGCGCTCGCGGATCGGCGCTGCCTCGGTCGGGGAACGGCAGGCGATCATCGAGCGGTCACCTTACCGTGCGGCCTACACCGCCGTCATTGACCGGGAGTCCGCCCACGAACGTTTGCGTCAGCGAACGGAAGCCGCTGCCGTCAACCCGAGCGGCATGGGTGAAGAGGTGCAGGAGTTGCTGCAGAAGGCGGCCAAAAGCGCACTTTCGGCCGCCTCGTCGGAACTGGGGCGCTCCCTGGGTCGACAGTTGTTGCGCGGCATTCTGGGCTCGCTGGGCAAACGCTAGCCCGCAGCCGCGGCTGTTCAGGGCTCAAGGATAGCCCGCAGGCCGTGGGCAAGTGCGCGCAGGGCCTTACCCCGATGGCTCAGGCGATTTTTCTCGGCCGGATCCAGTTCAGCCGACGCACATCCGCGCTCCGGCACGAAAAACAGCGGGTCATAGCCGAAGCCGCCTTGACCCGTGGCCTGTTCCAGAATCACGCCCGACCAATCGCCCTGGGCAATGATCGGATGAGGGTCATCGGCATGACGCACAAACGCCATCACGCAGCGAAATCGGGCTGTGCGCTGCGCCATCGGCACTCCGGCCAGCGCCGCAAGAAGTTTGGCATTGTTGGCGTCATCCGTGGCGCCGGGTCCGGCATAACGCGCTGAATAGACGCCCGGTGCACCGCCCAAGGCATCGACTTCCAGACCGGAATCGTCAGCAATCGCCGGCAAATTTGCCAGACCTGCAGCATGGCGTGCCTTGATGAGAGCGTTCTCGATGAAGGTCTGACCGGTTTCGTCCACATCGCCAATGGCGAAGGCCGACTGGGGTATCACCTGAAAATCATGTCCTGCTAATATGGACTCGATCTCGCGAATTTTTCCGGGATTGTTGCTGGCGAGCAGAATTTTTTTCATCGTCGCGACTCTGAACACGGTCCGTGTCCGATTGGGGCTTGCGGCCGGTCTATTGAGTGAAACTTAAACGATACAGAGAGGAGAACTATACATGAGCAAGATTCTGACCGAGGTTCTGAAAGCCAACGAAGGCTATGCGGCCAGTTTTACCAAGGGTGATCTGGCCCTGCCGCCAGCCCGTGGCTTCGCCATCCTGACCTGCATGGATGCCCGACTGGATCCCGCCAAGTATGCCGGTCTGTCCGAGGGCGATGCGCACGTAACCCGCAACGCCGGCGGCCGCGCCAGCGATGATGCCATCCGCTCGCTGGTGATTTCACACAAGCTGCTGGGCACCCAGGAGTTCTTCGTCATTCATCACACCGACTGCGGCATGCAGCTGTTCAACAACGACATCATGGGCGATCTGCTGAGCCAGAGCCTCGATACGTCCTCAATCGACGCGAATGGCTGGCACGACAACGGCAAGTATCCGGGCTCGACCGATGGCAAGTACATCAACTGGCTGACGTTCAAGAACAACGAGCAAAGCGTGCTGGAAGACGTGAGCCGGATCCGCAACCATGCGCTGGTGCCGAAGTACATTCCGATCTACGGCTTCATCTACGATGTCCGGACTGGCAAGCTGGTTGAGGTACCGGACGCCATGAAGGCGGGCCGTCCGGCTTAAGCCATCGGCGCCCCAGACGAAAACGGGCGACGGCGCTGGCTACGCCCGTTTTTGTTGGCGAACAAACCACCCGTCAGGCGCGAACGGCAGCCAATGCCTGACGTTGATGCTCCATCAGCTCGGTAATGCCTTGGCCGGCGAGATTCAGCATGGCATCCAGTTCATGGCGATGGAAGGCATGACCTTCGGCCGTGCCCTGGACCTCGATGAAGGCTCCTGCCTCGTTCATGATGACGTTCATGTCGGTCTCCGCATCACAGTCTTCGCGATAGTCGAGATCCAGTACGGGGATGCCTTTGTAGATCCCGACCGATACCGAAGCGATCTGGCCATGAATCGGGTTGCTCTTGAGGCGACGCACCTTGAGCAAATGCTGAACCGCCAGATGCAGGGCCACGAAACCGCCCGTGATGGACGCCGTGCGGGTCCCTCCATCGGCCTGGATGACATCGCAGTCAATGGTGACGGTGCGCTCACCCAGTGCCTCCAGATCCAGCGCTGCCCGCAGCGAACGACCGATCAGCCGCTGAATTTCCATGGTGCGCCCGGTCTGTTTGCCCCGGGCCGCCTCACGTCCGGACCGCTCATGCGTCGCCCGCGGCAGCATGCCGTACTCGGCCGTGATCCAGCCGCTACCCTTGCCTTTCAGGAACGGCGGAACACGGTCCTCAATGCTGGCGGTGCAGATAACCCGGGTGTCGCCGAATTCGACCAGTACCGACCCTTCGGCATGTTTGGTGAAATGAGGGGTGATGACGATAGGGCGTAACTGGTCGGGCTGGCGGCCGCTAGGTCTCATGGCATTGCTCACTGAACGTAAAACGAGGCAGTATACCCTAGCCTCCAGACGCTCCGGGTGACGCCTCCTCCACACGCTTACGGTCATGACCCGTCGACATCTCCTCTACCTGTTCGGATTTCTGCTGTTGCTGGTCGTGGCGCCGGTGGCCTATCAAATCGACCGGACGGCACAATCGCTGCCCCCTCAGGAGGGTCAATTCACCGTACCCGGGCTGCAAAACCCGGTGGAAGTCGAGCTCGACCAGTATGGCATCCCGACGATCAGGGCCAGCCACCGGGAAGATGCCTATCAGGCATTGGGCTATCTGCATGCCCGGGATCGGCTGTTTCAGATGGACCTGCTACGACGCAAGATGGCCGGCCGGCTGGCAGAAATCCTCGGCGAAAAAGCTGTGGCGAGCGATCGCCAACAGCGCCTGTACGGTTTCGATCGAGTCGCCAGGGCGGCTGTCGAACAGTTGCCCCCTTCTGAGCAGGCGGTCCTGCTAGCCTATACGGCCGGCGTGAATACGGCCATTCAGCAAGCGCGCGAATTTCCGCCCGAATTCAGGTTCCTGCGAGTCAGACCCGAGCCGTGGACACCGGCGGATAGCCTGATGGTCGGTGCATCCATGTTTCAGATGCTGAGCGACTCCGAGTCAGAAGAGCGAATGCTGACGGTGATGCAGACCTGCCTGAAGCCAGACCTCATCGACTTTCTGACGCCCGACGGCGATGACTACAGTGCGAATCTGGTCGGTGGCACGGCGTCCAGACGCCCACCCAAACCGTTGCCGGTCCAGAGTCTCCTCCGAGTATTGCAAGCGCACCAACCCGCTGCAAACGCCCCCGCGGCGAGGGTGGTGGCAGACGATACGGCACTGGGCTCGAACAGCTGGGCCATCGCTGGCAGCAAAACGGCGGATGGCCGCGCCATCATCGCTAATGACATGCACCTGCCTCTGACGGTCCCAATCATCTGGTATCGGGCCAAACTCCAGTACGGCGAACGGCTGCTCGCAGGACTCAGCCTGCCGGGTTTGCCGCTGATCGTCGCCGGTGGCAATGGTCACGTCGCCTGGGGTTATACCAACCTGAATGCGGACGTCGAAGATCTGATCCTGCTGCAGATCAACCCGCAAAACCCCAATCAGTATCGTACTCCCCAAGGATGGGAGGACTTCAGCGTCCATACGGAAAGTCTGACTGTACGGGATGCGGCACCCGTCCCTCTGGAACGCCGCGAAACGCGCTGGGGACCGGTGCTGGATCGACCCCTTCTGGGCCACCCGGTCGCCGTGCGCTGGACAGCACTGGATCCGGCCGCGATTAATCTGGATTTGCTCGAGATGGATGGCGTCACTTCGGTGAACACGGCCATTCAGGTGATGAAGCGATTTGGCGCGCCCCCGCAAAACGTGGTGCTGGCGGATGAGGATGGCCATATTGCCTGGACGTTGACCGGAAAAATTCCGGATCGTCGGGGCATGGACGGCAGCATCAGCGTGGACTGGGCTCACCCGGATCACGGCTGGTCAGGCTATGCCCGACCGGAGCGGCTGCCGCATGTCGTGGACCCAACCGCTGGTTATCTGGTGACAGCTAACCAGCGCCAGATCGGGAGCGATTTCCCGCTTGTGGTTGGGCATAATTTCGCGCATGCCTACCGCGCGTATCGCATCGGACAACGGCTGGCAGAAAAACCGGTTCTGGATGAACAGGCCATGCTTGATATCCAACTGGATACACGCAGTGAATTCTATGAGTTTTACCGGAATCTGGCGCTTGAGGTGTTACGCGAGGCAGCCGCTGAGCGGGTACCGGAGGCCTCGCGATGGATAGAAGCCCTCCGGGCCTGGGATGGGCAGATGCGACCCGATAGTCGGGGTCTGCCGTTACTGGTTGCATGGCGTTCGGCCTTGGCCCAGCGGCTCTTTTCGCCCCTGGTGAAACACTGCGAACTGAAGGATGCAGGCTTTGGTTACCAGTGGCGAGAGATGGAAACCCCCTTAAGGAGGCTCATTCAGACCGGGAATGCCGATTTGGCGCGCGCTTACGGAGTCAACAGCTGGCACGACCTGCTGCTGGATACCCTGATTTCAACAGCCCGTGATGTTCAACAGCGCTTTAGCGATCAGCCCATCGACCAACTAACCTGGGCATCTGTCAACACCGTGACGTTACAACACCCCTTCAGCCGGCAACTTCCTTGGGTCGGGCTATTGCTGGACATGCCGCCCACGCCCGGTGCCTGTAACGCCAACTGTATCAAGGTTCTGCACGAGCGGAACGGGGCCAGCGAGCGGCTGGTGCTGTCACCCAACCATCCGGAGAGCGCTATTCTGGAGATGCCGGCCGGCCAATCCGGACATCCTTTTTCACCTCATTTCAGCGACCAGCAAACGAATTGGGATGCTGGCATCTTTCAAGCCTTTGAACCCGGGCCAGCAAAGCACATAGTGCGATTGGTGCCATAACATCGGACGCATCCCGCTGGGGGTGGGAGTGGCACTCGCAGAGGGGCCGGGATTCGGTCATATCGAAACCGGTCAGATTTTGGCAGAATTCAAACTGATCGCACACCGGATGCTCCAGCCGAATGCAGGCATCTTGTGACGCCAAATAGGGACTTCTTTGTCCGACCACAATAGACGACATCGGGATATCTGTGAATCCAGCGTACTACAGCGCAGCCCTCGTGCTGCTAACCAGTCTTGGGCTTTCCCATCCCTTAAAGGCTGAACCAGACTGGAGCGGAGCCCTCTTGATGGCCTCTCTGGACGATGAAGACGATGAAGACGACGAGGAGGACATGGGGTACGAAAGCCCAAAACCTCCGCGTCGGGCTGCTTCACCCCCATATGAGGTAACAAATCCGTCAGCGATCTACACGCATGAAGCGCCGTACAGCAGCTACCGATACCGTCGAGGTATTCATGCGCCATACCGTAGCTCAAGACATCATGGCTACTCGCGAAAACATGGGCGCCATCACGCTCATGGGCCATCTTTCTCTCACGACCATCGCCGCCATCACTCATCTTGGCGTGCTCATCGCTGGCCTGGCACCTCCCATGTAAAAATCTATCGGACTCGTTCTGATGCCCGAACCAAACATCGTGGATATTCACGCACTGGCCACAGACATAAAATCGAAAGCCATCGGCACCGCGGCGGCCCCGTTCATCGACGCACCAAACACCATCGACGTTAACTCGCCGCGCGGGCGAACGCGATCCGCTTAAATGTCGGAGGGTGATGACGCCCCCATACGAAGTCAGTTTCCTGATTGTCACGCATGATGTGAAGTTAGCGGGACGAATGGAGAAGCAGTGGTATTTGGAGGATGGTGTGCTGCGGGGTGCGTGATGTAGGGGCGTGGTGGTGTATTTGGGGGGTGATGGTTTTGAGGGCAAAAAAAAGCCTCTGCTGTTGAGCAGAGGCTTTTGTATTTGGAGCCTGGCAGTT
>CAYFNI010000012.1:21860-32368 GCA_964344495.1 uncultured Methylococcus sp. | reverse complement strand
CCGACAGATCTCCCGAGGCAACCCGCTCGGCGGCTTCCACGGCAGTCTGGATGGGATGAATGAAGCGACGCGAGAACCCCACCAGCAACACCGCGCCCAGTGCCAAGGTGAATACAGCGATGGCCGTGGCGAGCAAGGCTTCGTTATAGATCAAACCATCCAGCAAATCCGTGGACATGTTGATGACGATAGCCCGACTGTCATTCTTACTCGGACCCCTGACCGTCGTTCCGTTGGGTTGCATCTGGTGCGACATTCCCACCAGAACGCGTTCATCCAGCGATCGACCAAATTCCAGCGGCGCCGCCACGGTGATGTGGCTTGCATCGATGCGACTTTGGGGTTTGCCGCGCGCAAAGGCGTCGCGCAGAAGATCCGCTTCCGCCGGCAGCAATTCACGCACCCCCCTGCCGGTCAGAGTATCTGCTGCATTCTCGACCTTCAAATCCGTATTGACGACCCAGATCCGCAAGATGGTCTCTTCGCGGACAACTCGATCCAGCAGTTGCTGGACGCCTAGCGATTCACGCAACTGGGTCAACATCTGGCCATCCAGGCCCACCTGGACAATACGCGGGTGATCCACGCCGTTGACGCCAACATATTTGAAGGGACGGCCATCCACCTCTCGTGGTTTGAGATCCTGAACGACCACCGCAGGCTGAGTCGACTGGAGCAGTGGCCAAAACTCCGAGGCCTGCGGCTGCTGCAGAGGGTCAGCCAGAAACCGGAACTCAACCCCGGGCGTGGTGTGCAGATAGGCACGCCCGGCAGCATCCGTGATCCAAATTTCAGAGAGGTTGTCAGGACTGATCAATGTCCGCAGGCGTTCGGTAATGGGCTCCGGTCGCAAGCGGCATTGCTCGGCCACAGCCACAAACTGGGCCAGTATCCCGGCCGAGGTGGTGAGATCGCGTGAAATGAGCTGCTCCATGCCCTGCTCGACGTCCTGACTGACTTCGATGCTGCGGGCAAGGACACTGGCCAGCACCTGCCCATCCTGACGCGCCTGCTCCAATACCGTCTCGCGCGAAAAATAGCTCATGCCCAACGCGAGCAGCAGCACGGCAAAAGCCAGAAAAGGTAACACCAACCACAATAACCGCGCCTGCAGATTCATACCGGGGTCGGCCGGGGAGTGATGACGAAGTACGCTGCCGACTGAGCAGCCAGCAGATCGGCGCGACCATAACGGGCGATGACCGATTGAGCGGGATTGGCCTGCAGTTCCAGCCAGGCCCACAACTGATCACCCAGACTGAAATGCCACCATTCGGACGGATGGCGTCGAAATCCGGCGGCTGTCATGACGTCCAGCAGCAATTGGCGATGGCCATGCGCTGCGCCATTCAGGCCGGCGAAGTGGTCGGGGCTGGAACGATCAGAATTTTCGTCGATCGGCGACCCCATATCGACCTCGGCTCCGGACGCATCGGCAAGCGTGAGATCCAGCGCGGCACCCGTACTGTGCGGCGGCGGCGTCAGGGGATCGTCGCTGGGCTGGGCCCAGATGCGATAGGTGCGTATCCAGAGATGTTCGCGTTCGACCGGATTGAGCTGATCCGGTGCCCGACCCCGCGACAGCAGGCTGAATTCATGATTGACCATGAATTGCTGGACGCTGTTCGGCCGGTAGGCATCATATAACTTGAGCCGCCAGCCGGGCTGCCGGTTGTGAAGCGACTTGGCGGCCTCAAGCAATGCCGCTCGCACACCGCTGCGCAAGCACCAGGGGCCGGTATGGTCGTCATACTGTGCACCGAGTGCCAGATACGGTGCTGGCTCCGTCAGCAGCACCGACGTATCAGCCAGTGGAACCAACGGTTCGCCGCACTCTGCGATGGGCAAGTGTCGGTAGGGTTTCATGCCTGAACCTGCACGCGCGAATGGAACTTCAGAGGCGGCGTGTCGGCCATCCATCAGGCGCCCCGGCCGCCGTCAGGAACCTGCGTCGGTACTTTTGCTGGGGGATGAGGCGCCGTCACTACCGGCCAGATTCTTTTTCTTGTCACTGCCGCTCTTGAAGTCGGTTTCGTACCAGCCGCCGCCCTTGAGACGAAAGCCAGCGGCGGAAATGAGTTTGGTCAATTCAAGATCGCCGCAGGCGGGACACTCCTTGAGCGGGTCATCGGACAATTTCTGAAAGGCTTCCAGTTCATGGCCACACGATTTGCACTGATATTCGTAAATAGGCATGGTTACTCCTGAGCAAAGTTTAAGGGGTTATTTGGGAGCCCCAGATGTGTTTTCAAGCACCCCGGGCTTCCGATTCGACCATAATTCACATTTTACACGCGGGACACTCAACGGATGCAGATCGATGCTCTGACAAAACCGAACCGTGGTCCAAAACCGGCCATTGGCGTGGCCGGTCTGATATTCGACGCCGAAGGCAGGGTGTTGTTGATCCAGCGAGCCCGGCCACCTCAGGCCGGTCTTTGGCACCTTCCGGGGGGTAAGCTGGAAGCCGGCGAATCACTGGCCGAATGCTGTCGCCGGGAAGTGCTGGAGGAGACCGGCCTTCGGATTGAAACCGGCCCGATCGTGGCCATCGCGGATCGACAGGTCGAGGGCTTTCATTACATCGTGGTGGACTTCCTGGCCCGGTTAGCGGCAGGTCAGGCCCCGACACCGCACCCTTCGTCCGATGCCGCCGATGCACGCTGGATGTCCCCCAACACGCTATCCCAACTCCCGTTGGTCGAGGGCCTTGCCGAGGTGATCGAGTCAGCCCGAAGCGGTCATCACGGGACCGCAAGGGGGCTCGCCCGCGACGCTGCGTGTGGCTGGCTCTACTTACCCTCTCAGGCAGTTTTGTGGGACGATGGGAGCGCGTGATCATTCGATCGGTGCGGTTTCGCCATTCGGCTGAAACTCAGTACACAAATCCGGGACTAATCAAAAGGTGTGGACGTGAGACCGCGCCTTCTTCTTTCAACAACACCTGAATACCCGCCATGCACCACGCCCTCCCCCTGCTCGGATCATTGGACATTTTGCCCTTCGGTGGCGCACTGTTTTCGGTTCACGCCGGGCATGATGGCGGCGGCGGGCTAGCGGCCCTGGTTGATCACTTGCTGACCAGCCTGACCAGCGATGAACCGAGTACGTGGAACCTGTTGGGCGGCATCGAAACGCTCGGATCCAATCTGCACCCGCTGTTCCTGCATTTTCCGATCGCGTTCCTGTTCGGATTTCTGCTGGTTGAACTGTATGGACTCGTGTTCAGGAAAGCCGGTGCCCGCCACCTAGCGAGCCACCTTCTTTACCTGGGGGCCGTCGGCGCGGCTGTCACCGCCATTTCCGGGCTGCTGGCGGCCGAATCCGTACCCCATGGCGCTCAGGTTCACGCAATCATGGAGTGGCACGAGCGTGCCGGAATCACGGTGGCGGTGCTCGCGGCAGGATTAGCGCTGTGGCGTGGCTTGGGCGGGATACCGGTCTCCACCATGAACCTCACCTTCAGCCTGCTCATGAGTTTCATCCTGTTTGGCATCCTGTTTCTGGGTGCGGACCTCGGCGGCCTGATGGTTTACCAGCACGGCGTCGGGGTACAACAACTGCAATCTGCGGCTGACCATCAACATCACTTGCACAACGAGGACGATTGACTCGATGGGGTATCGGCAAGTCATGGCTAAAATGAAGCCGGATTTCGGTTCACGCTTCCCATCACATTCACCTTAGGCATCTTACGGATCCGCCAAGTCCTCCCGGTTTGCGGCTGCGCCTGTTAGACTTGGCCGGCAGGAGTAAGTACTTCCACTAACTCATGCAAAATTCTGTAACCGACCCTTCGTCAACCTAGGAGAATGATCATGATGATATTCAGAATCCTGATGGCCACCCTGCTGACGTTCAACCTGTCCGCCAGCTATGCCTTGACCGCACAGCAGGAGAAGATGAAGACCTGTAACGCCGATGCCAAGACCAAGGCACTGAAAGGCGATGAGCGAAAAGCCTTCATGAAGGACTGCCTGTCGAAGAAACCCGCCATGCCAGCGACGGAACCCGCACCGACAGCGGCACCCCCGGCAACTCCACCTGCCGCGGCACCGGCTGCCGCGCCTGCGTCCGCACCGGCCGCCAAATAGGCGTAGATCCAACCGTTGCAACATGCTTCCAACCCGGCAGGCGTCGGGTTGGACAACCGCTCAATCGATTACATTACAGTTCACGCGTCGCGCTAAAACGAACACCCGGCCAACGCTCCTGCGTGAGCGACAAATTGACACGGCTGGAGGCAAGGTACACCAGATAGCCGCTGCCATCCTCAGCCAGACTGTCATGGACCTTGCGCTTGAAATCTTCCAGCATTTTCGGATCATCACAGGTCACCCAGCGTGCCGTCGTCACACCGACGGCATCGTAGACACACTCGACGTTGTACTCAGCCTTCAGCCGGAAGGCGGTCACATCGAACTGGAGGACCCCGACGGCGCCGAGGATCAGATCATTATTCTTGAGCGGTTTGAAGAGCTGTGTGGCCCCCTCCTCCGTCAATTGCTGCAGGCCCTTCTGCAGCGCCTTGCCCCGCAGGGGGTCCTTCAGCACCACACGGCGGAACAATTCGGGGGCAAAGTAGGGAACCCCCTCGTATTTGAGCGTTTCGCCCTGGGTGAAGGTATCACCCACCTGGATCGTGCCATGATTGTGCAAGCCGATAATGTCGCCGGGATAGGCATCCTCGACATTGACTCGACTATCGGCCTGGAATGTCAGTGCATTGGCAATCTGCACCGTTTTGCCAGTGCGTACGTGCGTCATCTTCATCCCTTTGCTGTATTTGCCGGAGCAGATGCGCAGGAAGGCGATCCGGTCGCGGTGCGCGGGATCCATGTTGGCCTGAATCTTGAAAACGAAACCGGAGAACTTTTCCTCACCCGCTTCAACGACGCGTTCCCGGGCCTGCCGGGCCTGCGGGGCGGGGGCGTATTCCGCAAACGCATCCAACAGTTCGAGTACGCCGAAATTGTTGATACCTGAGCCAAAAAAGACCGGCGTCTGCTTGCCAGCCAGGTAGTCGGCGTGGTTGAACCGGTGACTGGCGCCCTGCACCAATTCGATTTCCATGCGCAACTCGTCGGCCAGATCACCGAGGATTTCATCGAGACGGGGATTATCCAGCCCTTCAATGAACTCGCCCTCGACAATTCGATCACCGTGCGAGGGACTGAACAACTGAACGGCATTCCGATACAAGTGATAGACCCCCTTGAAGCGCTTGCCCATGCCGATCGGCCAGGTCATCGGAGCACATTGAATCTTCAGAATGCGTTCGACTTCGTCCAGCAATTCGATCGGCTCACGCCCCTCGCGATCAAGCTTGTTGACGAACGTCAGAATGGGCGTATCACGCAGGCGGCAGACCTCCATCAGTTTGATGGTGCGCTCCTCGACGCCCTTGGCACTGTCAATCACCATCAGGGCAGAGTCAACGGCCGTCAGAGTGCGGTAGGTGTCTTCCGAGAAGTCCTCATGGCCAGGCGTATCGAGTAGGTTGAAAATGCAGTCACGGTGCTCGAACTGCATGACGGACGTCGTCACCGAAATACCGCGCTGCTTTTCCATCTCCATCCAGTCGGAAGTCGCATGACGCGCGGCCTTGCGCCCCTTGACCGAACCGGCCAACTGGATGGCACCACCGAACAGCAGCAACTTCTCGGTGAGGGTGGTTTTACCGGCGTCGGGATGGGAAATGATGGCGAAGGTGCGTCGCCTATCCAGTTCCGATAATAGTTCTGTCATTGAATCGGGAGGAAAAAGCGGAGATTATAGCCCCTCTCTTGCGCCCTGCAGCCGCATTGACGCTTAAATACAACTGTTGCTTAACCGTCCAGTGACCCATGACATCCCGCGACGATCTCGAAACGCTCCACAAGGTTGCCGATGCACTGAAACTCGGAGCCAGCCAGCGGCACATTTTCCTGTGTGCCGATCAAAGCAAACCAAAATGCTGTTCGCTTGAGGCGGGACTGGCATCCTGGGACTACCTGAAAACCCGGCTTGATGAGTTGGGCTTATCGAAATCCGGCCGGATCGCCCGCACCAAGGCGAACTGCCTGCGAGCCTGTGTCATGGGCCCCATCAGTGTGGTCTATCCGGACGGTGTCTGGTACCACTCCTGTACGCCGGAGGTTCTCGAAATCATCCTGCAGGAACATCTGATCGGGGGAAAACCGGTGTCAGACTACCAATTCGCAGGTCCCGAAGACCCCGTCACATCGGACTGAAATCAAGCCGTTTGGGCGATCAGATTGACAAGACGCTCCAACTGGGCACAGGTACCTAACGCCAGCACCTGATCACCCACCGAAAGCACCAATTCGGACTCAGGATTGGGAATCACCTGCTGGCCGCGAATGATGACCAAAATGTTGGCGCCGGTATGGTTCTGTTCCCGAAGGGTGCCAAGACTTTTGCCGACCATCGGTGAGGTATCGCTGACCTGGATACCTTCGAGATTGAGGCACTCTTCCCCGCGCGAGATGACCGTGTCGAAGAAATCCACCACGGTCGGGCTCAGGATCAAATGGGCAAGTCGCCGGCCGCCAATGGCGTACGGGCTGATGGCGCGGTTCGCGCCGGCCCGCAACAGTTTGGGCACACTGGCCTCATCCACGGCGCGGGACACGATGAACAGTTCCGGACGCAGCACCCGGGCCGATAATACGATGTATAGATTGCTCGCATCATCGCCGCTAGTAACGATCAGCCCCTTGGCACGCCGAATGCCTGCGCGCTCCAGCACCTCATCGTCGCTCGCATCACCCTGAATCAGTAGATGGCCATGCTGGGCGGCCACCGAAACCGCTTCCGCCTTCGGATCGATGATCACGAACGGCATGCCCGACGCCTGCAATTCCACCGCCGCCTGACGTCCGACGCGGCCTAGCCCCGCGATCACGATGTGGTTGTCCAACTGATTAATCTGGCCTTGCATTTTTCTGATTCCAAAAGGATCCGAAATACGACTCATGACCAGGAAGTCCATGATCACGGTCATGCTGTAGAACAGCGCCCCGATACCGGTAATCGCAATGAAAATCGTGAAAAGTCGCCCGATTTCGTCGAGGCGGATGATCTCGCCATAACCCACCGTCGTGATGGTGATAATGGTCATGTAGAAAGCGTCCAGCAACGTGGCGCCTTGCTGCTGGCCCAGCCAAAAATAGCCGGTTGTACCAATGATTGTAATCAGCAGGACCACACTCACCGGCGGCAGCAGCCGGTCGCGCAATTTGATCGAAGCTGTTCGAGGGGTGTCTGGTGTCATCAGCGGTACTGGATGAACACGGCGTAACGGCGTGCGGTCGAGTGAGGAGGGATAACGGTCCCGGTAGCTGCACCCATCGCTCAAGGGCGCTGCGTCAGCACCCCGCGAGTCCGGTCAGTGCAGGAGAATACCGGCCTCCGGGCTGTCTGCCGACGCTTCGCCACGCCAGAGCTTCTCAAGCTGATAAAAAGCCCGGATCGGTTCCTTCATGACATGGACAACCACGTCGCCCAGATCAACCAAAACCCATTCGCCCACATCCTCGCCTTCGACACCTAAAGGCTGGGTCGCGTTTTTCTTGGCCTCTTCGGCCACATGCCCGGCCATGGATTTGACGTGTCGCTCGGAGGTTCCGGTAGCCACGACCATGTAATCAGTCATACCGGTTTTTGTGCGGACATCGACGACCGTGATGTCTCGCCCCTTGGCATCGTCGAGGGTCTCGACAACCAGTTTCAGAAGTTGCTCAGCAGGTATCATGGTGATCGGTTTTCAGTGTTGGGTGATCAGAACGGCGGTAGAACCCATTCCCCGCGAAATGCGAGATCGCCCGCACGACGGCGCCTGCCACCGGCGCCGGGGGCGCTCATCGATGGGATGAGCCCGATTTTTTGCTCTCGTGCCCATGCCCCGACTGTTTCTTCGTCCCTGAGCCCTGAGGTTTCGAGTGGGCGGCATCGTGGACCACGTTTTTATGGTGTACGGAAAAATCCTCAGTGTGCTTTGCTTTGACGTGCGCCTTTGATTCCGCCGCGGCGGCCGTTTTTCGGATCGGTTCGGGGTGGTTGTCTACCAGAGCGAGCTTCTGTCCGGCCTGCACCTGCGTAGTCATGGGAATGTTGTTCCATTTGGCTAGCTGAGCAACATCCACCGAATGCTTGCGAGCAACGGAGTAGAGGGTTTCCCCTTTCTGCACCGAGTAGTGAGTCAACTTTTCGGGCGGCTCCGGTGGCCGGCCGCGAGTCTGGCTCGATCCGGCGTGGGCGTTTCGATCACGCGGGTAAGGCTCGGAATCAATCGTGGAGCGCCGCGATCCGGCAGTCTCGGATCGTCCGCCATAGTCCGGCCGTGAGGGCATTACTCGGTCGGCCGTCCGCCGGGCCATGACACGGCTCGAACTATCGCTGGTGTCTTCATCGCCGCTTGAGGCTGGGGATGGATACCGACCCAGAGCCGGCCGGGTCTCAGCCGGCGGCGGCGTGGTTTTGGCGAACTCACGCCGGAATGTCTGGAACGCACCCGGCTCTGGCGGGGTGTCTGCGAGCGCTTCAGGCACCCGGTACGAACCCCGCGCCATGGAAAGCCGCTCCACTTCTTCCCGGAATTCGGCCGCTTTCTTGTCCGCGGGGATATACAGGTGATAACTGCCATTCACGTCCGCGATCTGACCACGGAAACCGGGGTTCAACTCGTACAACTTGTCGAGTGAGATTCCGGCCACATCCGCCGCGAGGGCCAGGTCGAGCTGATTATTAATCTTGACCGGCTTGTATTTGGCAATGTTTGGTAAATCCTTGAGGCTGATGCCGTAGCGCTCGGCATCGGCAAACAGTCTTGAAATAGCGAGGAGTTTGGGTACATAGGCCCGGGTCTCCTGTGGCAGGTTGAGCGACCAGAAATCGGTGGGCAGACCAGCCGCCTCATTGCGCCGAATCGCGCGTCCAACGGCCCCTTCACCACAGTTGTAGGCGGCGATCGCCAGCAGCCAGTCGCCAAAATCGCCATGTAACTTCTTCAAGTACTTGAGCGCCGCCTTGGTGGATGCATAAACATCGCGGCGGCCATCATAGGAATGACTGCGCTTCAAGCCATAGTTGACGCCCGTCGAGGGGATGAACTGCCAGATACCGGCCGCCTTGGCAGACGAGACCACGTTCGGCTGAAAAGCGCTCTCGACAATCGGCAGCAGCGCCAATTCGCCCGGAATTTTCTTTTTTTCGACCAGTTTAACGATCGAGTAGAGGAAGGGTTCTGCCCGATTTTGCGCGCGCTCCAGATAGGCCGGGTGATTAGCGAACCAGCTCAGCTCACGGTCAATGTCTGGATGATCAATGTTAGGCAAGGCGTAAAGCGCAAACAGTCGATCCCACAAGGTGTCGTACTGGGAACCGCGGGAGGCTTTTTTCTTTTTCGCGAACTGATCTGCGGTAGACTCTGAGCTGACGGCACTGGTCAGGGCTGGTTTCTTGACTTCGTTCCTGGAACATCCCGCCAGAATGGACGCGGCGATTGAAATGCAGCAGATCAATCTGGCCTGAGACTTATTGAACAACATTAACTTTCGGATCCTCATCATGCCGGTTTTAGCCGGGTGGCACGTGGATGGGCAACTGACGCATGGAAAAGATACAACCGGCCAATAGCGCATCTCGTTTTGAGTTCTTGAAATGGTATCACGTGGCCAGTCTGGGACAAGCGTTGCAGGCGCTTGAGTGCAATTACCTGAGGGTCAACCTGGGACTTGTCTACGGCACCAAAACCCTGCAGGTCGGGCGTTTAGGCTCGGAATCCCGGTATATAGAAACGGACTTCATCGGGGATTTTGCGCTGCTGGACAATCAGGGTCCGCGCAGCTTCCCCTCATTCATTCAGGGAAATGCGGATGCCCTTCCTTTTGCCAACGAGAGCATCGACACACTGATTCTTCCGCATGTTCTCGAGTTCGTTCCGGACCGTCACCAGGTTCTGCGGGAAGTCGAGCGGGTCTTGAAACCCGAGGGACGACTCTTCATTCTGGGCCTGAACCCTTGGAGTCCCCGGCGACTGCTCAAACTCTCCGAACGCAGTTCTTTCTGGCATGCCAGACTCATTGCCGGCCATCATCTGCTGGACTGGCTCGAACTTCTGAAATTTGACGCCGATCTGGTAGCCGCCTTTGACAGTGCACGGGAGAAACCACTCCAGAATCCGGAAACTCAGTGGGAGGCACTCAAGGCAGGACTGTCGCTGGCCTATGCCATCAAGGCCATCAAACGGAACTACACGTTGATCCCGATCGAACCCGAATGGACCACCCAGTTGACGCAACTCGTCTCCGGCACGCTGCTGGATGCCCCCCAGATCTCACGCCAGGAAAGCGACGCATGATGCCGGTAATGATCTTCACGGATGGCGCCTGCCGGGGTAACCCGGGGCCGGGCGGCTGGGGGGCACTGTTGCGTTACCGGGATCGTGAGCTGGAACTGTACGGCAGCGAAGCCGAAACCACTAACAACCGCATGGAGTTGATGGC
>CAYFNI010000012.1:0-21850 GCA_964344495.1 uncultured Methylococcus sp. | reverse complement strand
CCATCAAGGCGTTGCAGGCACTCAATCGCCCCTGTGAAGCCGTCGTGACAACCGATTCGGTCTACGTCATGAAAGGCATCACCGAATGGCTGCCCAACTGGGTCCGCAAAGGCTGGCGCACGGCCGCCAATACGCCGGTCAAGAATGCTGACCTCTGGCAGGCTCTGGTTGCCGCCCAGGCCACGCATAGAGTCGAGTGGCGGTGGGTCAAGGGCCACTCCGGGCACCCGGAAAACGACCGTGCCGACCAGTTGGCGAACCGTGGCATCGATGAACTGCTCACCCGGACATAAGCGCCCACCCCATGCACCGACAACTGATTCTGGATACTGAAACCACTGGTCTCGACCCGGCGGCTGGCCACCGGGTCATCGAGATCGGCTGCGTCGAACTGATCGACCGCAAGCTGACAGGCAATCGCTTCCATGTCTACTTGAACCCCGAGCGGGATATTGATCCGGGTGCTGTGGAAGTCCATGGACTGAGCCTGGCGTTCCTGGCCGACAAACCCCGATTCAAGGATATCGCGCAGGACTTCATCAGCTTCGTCGAAGGCGCCGAACTGATCATCCACAATGCACCGTTCGACGTCGGCTTCCTCGATCATGAGCTGCGCCTGCTGGACAGCGGATACAACACCGTATCAGGCTATTGCGACGTCACCGATACACTTCTGCTCGCCCGCAAGAAACATCCCGGACAGCGCAACAGCCTCGACGCCTTATGCAAACGCTATGGCGTCGACAACAAACACCGCAGCCTGCATGGTGCCTTGCTGGATGCTGAAATTCTGGCGGACGTGTATCTCGCCATGACCGGTGGCCAGACCCTGCTGATGCTGGATGCCATTGAGTCGGCCGCGGTGGAGGACGTCGCCACGGCGCCGGCTGATCTTTCCGTGGACAGTGTGGGCCGGGTGCAGCGTGAATCCCTGCGCGTCATCACGTGTTCCGATGCGGAGCTGGAGGCCCACCAACGCCTGTTGGAGAGCATCCAGAAGGCCAGTGGCGGGCAATGCATCTGGATGCTGGCGGGCGAATGACCCGCTGCCTGTCATACCGCTGCTCGACATCCGCAGCCCGGGCAATCCGTCACTCCTGACTGCCTCGGCAAGTCACTATGGGGTTAAGGGCTTTTTGCTTATACTTGATTCATTACGATCCCATCGAGG
Organism: uncultured Methylococcus sp.; assembly: GCA_964344495.1. Taxonomy (GTDB): domain Bacteria; phylum Pseudomonadota; class Gammaproteobacteria; order Methylococcales; family Methylococcaceae; genus UBA6136. The sequence continues at coordinate 20,679 of CAYFNI010000012.1, read as the reverse complement.
AACCAACATGCGCAGGGTGATCTTCAATCAGAAAGGTGGCGTGGGCAAATCCACCATTACATGCAATCTGGCGGCTGTCAGTGCGGCCGAAGGTAAACGGACGCTGGTCATCGATCTGGACGTACAGGGCAACTCCTCGCATTACCTGCTGGGCGACAAGGTGGCCGATGCCGATGCCACGATTGCGCACTTCTTCAAGGATTCGTTGAGTCTCAACCTGTTCGGCAAGGGGCAAGGCGAACAACTGGAGGATTTGATCCACGAATCCCCCTACCCCAACCTGCATGTACTGCCCTCTCATCCCGAGCTTGAACCGCTACAGTCAAGGCTGGAATCGCGCTACAAGATCTACAAACTGCGCGAGGCGCTGGATGCCCTGACCGGATTTGACCGCATCTATATCGACACTCCTCCGGTCCTGAACTTCTACAGCCGCTCGGCCCTGATTGCAGCCAAAAGCTGCCTGATCCCGTTCGACTGCGATGCCTTTTCCCGTGACGCGTTATTCAACCTTCTAACCTCCATTGAGGAAATCCGCGCGGACCACAACCCCGATCTGGTGATTGAAGGGGTCGTTGTCAACCAATTTCAGACACGGGCCAAACTGCCACAGATGCTGGTCGATGAACTGCTGGAGTGCGGCCAGCCGGTGTTGGAAACCAAGCTGTCACCGTCGGTCAAGGTCCGTGAGTCGCACAGTCTGTCACGCCCCCTGATCCATTACGTGCCGGAACACAAGCTGAGCGAGGAATTCCGTGCGCTGCACGATGAACTGGATCAGCGACGCGGCGCCTGATCAGGCATATCACCCCAATCCCCGCCCCAGTGCCGCTCATCCTTGAGCGGCGCTCTTTGGTGCTCGAGCAACCAGAACGCTGACCACTGCCCGAATACCCTTTCATCCGGGAACCCACATGCGTCCTACTAATGTCCGCGACTCCTTGTCGTTTCGGGTCTTGGTTGCCATTGGCATCGGCATTCTCCTTGGCCTGCTTGGGGGCTCACAGCCCTATGTACTGGGGCTAGGCAACGGCGATCTCGGCCAATTGGGCATGCTGGTCATCCGACTGCTGAAAGCCCTGGCCATCCCACTGATTCTATTCAGTATTCTAGATGCCTTTATACAATCGCCCATCCCCGCCAGAAATGCGGGGCGCCTCGCAATCATCTGCCTCGTGAACGTCTCCGTGGCCTTGACTATCGGTCTGAGCCTGATCAACCTGTTTCATCCGGGCGATGCCTTGCATGGGCAGATCGAAGGCCTGATCGCGCAACTGGGAGAGGGTGACCCGACGCGCCCCCCAAGCCAGGCCAAAGCCAGCCTCGCACCCCTGCAGAATTTGGCCAGCCTGGTTCCGGCGAACCTGCTGGAACCCATCATCAGCAGTAATGTCATAGCCGTCGTGCTGCTCGCAATCCTGTTTGGCGCCGCCATCGCCCGCCTCAAGCACACCACGGAAGACGGTAAAACAACGGATATTCGCGTCATCGAAGGCTTCATTTCAGGCGGTTATGCCCTTCTCATTCAGGTGCTGGGGTGGGTCATTCAGGCCGTTCCGTTCGCCGTGCTGGGCCTGGTGGCACAAGCCGTCGGCAAGGCAGGGCTCGGGATCTTCAGTGTGATGGCAGGCTATCTGGGCTTCATCGCTCTGGGGCTCACCCTCCATGGACTGATCTACTATCCCTTGGTGGCCTGGCTGGTATCGGGGCTGACTCCCCGTCGTTATCTGGGAACAGGCGCGGATGCCGTGCTGACGGGGTTTTCCACCAACAGTAGCCTCGCCACCGTCCCGGTGACACTTGCCTGTCTGGACAAGATGGGCGTCAGCCCCAGCGCTGCCCGTCTGGCCGCCTGCGCGGGCACCAACTTGAATAACGACGGAGTCACCCTCTACGAAGTCATGACGGCCCTTTTTCTGGCCCAGGCCATCGGTTTTGATCTGGATCTCGGGCAACAACTGGTAATTGCTGCCGCGTCTCTCATGGCTGGCATTGGCATCGCTGGCATTCCGGAAGCGGGTCTGATCGTCCTGCCACTGGTGTTCGGCGCAGCCGGATTGCCAGAAGCCGTGGTCGCCGCGGCAATTCCTCTGATTGCCCCGGTTGACTGGATTCTGGCGCGACTACGATCTGGCGTAAATGTGCTCAGTGACATGCTGGTGGCCATCCTGCTGCATGTCTGGGATCGTCGCTCTGCGGCGACGACCACCGAAGCCACGGATTAACCGTGCCGAATCCAACGAAGCGAAAAAACCAGCAGTAAAAAAGGCGCCAACCCTCGCGGGTGGCGCCTTTTTCATCCAACACTGTTCCTGGAATCAGTGATTGATCCAGTAATGAACCAGAATGGAGGCCGCGTATCCGGCGGCAATGGCCGGCGTCCACTTCAGATGGCTGAAGAACGTATACATGCCGCGCGATGTACCCATCAAGGCGACACCCGCTGCTGAACCGACCGACAGCAGTGTGCCGCCGACACCTGCCGTCAGCGTCACCAGCAACCACTGATAGAGATCCATGTCCGGATTCATGCTCAGCACCGCAAACATCACCGGAATGTTGTCGACAATTGCCGAGAGCAGCCCGACCAGAATATTGGCCGTGGTGGCGCCCAAGCCGTCATACATGGCTGCTGAAGCCAGTTCCAGATAGCCGATATACCCCAACCCGCCGACTGCAAAGACTACGCCGAAGAAGAATAGCAGCGTGTCCCACTCGGAATCCTTGACATTGTTGAAGACATCAAAGCGGTCACCGCCGTTGTGCCCGTAAATGATCTTCAGACGATAGCCATACAGCATCAGGAACGACAGTCCCACCATCATGCCCATGAATGGCGGCAGATGCAGAAACTGCTTGAAACTGACCGCAGTGGCAATGGTCAGTACGAACAGGCCACAGATCACCAGCGCACCCGGCTTCATCTGCACCTGATCTTCTTCCGGGAACGATGGGGTTTCGTTCGGGATGGCAAAGTGCATGAACATGGCCGGAACGGCAAAATTCACGATCGACGGAATAAAGAGTTCAAAGAAATCGAAGAACTCGGCCTTGCCCGCCTGCCATACCATCAAGGTGGTGATATCACCGAACGGGCTGAAGGCACCGCCAGCATTAGCCGCGCTGACCAGGTTGACGAAGCCGAGCGCCACAAACGCCGGGCTGTTGGCGCCCACCGCCATGACTACGGCCCCGACCAGCAAGGCTGACGTCAGGTTGTCGGCCACCGAGGACAGGAAGAAGGTAATGATGCCGGTAATCCAGAACAGTTTCCGGTAATCAAATTTGCGACTGACCAGCCACGACCGCAGGGCCTCAAATACATTCCGTTCGGCCATGGCATTGATGTAAGTCATGGCAACCAGCAGGAACAGGAACAGTTCGGCATACTCCTTCAGGTCATGCTCGAACGCCTTATGGACCTGCTCGGCCGGAACACCGGTGCTGGAGGCGAGATAGGCGACATGGGCCCAAATGATGCCGGCGGCCAGGATGACCGGCTTCGACTTGCGCAGATGGGTAAACTCCTCCGTCATCACGAACGCATAGGAGATGATGAAGATCAGGACGCAGTAAATGCCGCGCTGGGTGCCGGTCAATCCAAGATTGGCCGCTTCCTCGGCGGACGCGATTTCGGGAATCAACAACAATGTTGTGATCAACAGTAGTAAGCGAATCAAGGCGACACCCTCATTGGCAGTTTCAGAAGCTGGATGGAGACGGCCTCACACGAGGCATCCCGCTCAAACAACCCAATATTATAGAAGATTTACCGCCTCACGGGCGAAATAAAGATTTTCCATTCACGTATGCGGCGCCCCGGGGTTGGATTCGGGCCACCCATCCGGCCCTTTCAGCAACGCAGTGAGCCCGCACCGGCGCAAATGCGTTTTGATCCGATCTCACACGTAGTATATTTGGCAGCTGACTCAAAGCCCGACTAGCCCCTTATTTCCGCGATTCATGTACCAATACGATCACTATGACCAAACCTTGGTCAACGAACGTGCCGCTCAATTCAGGGAGCAGACCCGCCGATTCCTGGCAGGCGAACTGACGGAGGACCAGTACCGGCCGCTCCGCCTGATGAATGGCCTTTACATCCAGCGGCACGCACCCATGCTGCGGATTGCCGTTCCCTACGGTTTGCTTAGCGCTCCTCAGATGCGCATGCTGGCCCATATTGCCCGCCGCTACGACAAGGGCTACGGCCACTTCACCACCCGGCAGAACATCCAGTTCAACTGGCCCAAGCTGGAGGACGTGCCGGACATTCTCGACGATCTCGCCAGCGTCCAGATGCACGCCATCCAGACCAGCGGCAACTGCATCCGCAACACCACCAGCGACCATCTGGCAGGCGTTGCAGCGGATGAACTGGAAGATCCCCGCCCCTACTGCGAAATCATTCGCCAATGGTCGACCTTGCATCCGGAATTCGCTTTTCTGCCGCGCAAATACAAAATCGCGGTCAGCGGCGCACAGCGGGATCGGGCGGCCACTCAGGTTCACGATATCGGACTGCAACTGGTCAGAAACGACCAGGGCGAGACCGGTTTTGAAGTTCTGGTTGGCGGCGGTCTGGGTCGCACGCCCATCATTGGTGTGGTCATTCGCCCCTTCCTCGAAAAACGGCATCTGCTGTCCTATCTTGAGGCCATCCTGCGGGTCTACAACCGCTACGGGCGCCGCGACAACAAGTACAAGGCCCGCATCAAGATTCTGGTCAAGGAAACCGGTCAGGCTGCCTTTACCGAGATGGTGGAGCGTGAATGGAACCTGATCAGAGATGACCTGGAACTCGACCCGGGTGAAATTGACCGGGTCAGCCAGTTCTTCCAGCCCCATCGCTATCAGGACGAACCGGCTACAGATGCTCAAATCGAATCCGCGCTACAAAGCCATACGGCTTTTTCGGCCTGGTACCGGCACAACACGGTTGGACACAAGGTTCAGGGATACCGGGCGGTCTTCCTCTCGCTGAAACCCCACGGTACGCCACCGGGGGACATGACTGACAGCCAGATGGATGCAGTCGCCGACCTCATGGATCGTTACAGCTTTGGCGAGATCCGGGTGACCCATACCCAGAATCTGGTCATGGCCGACGTACGCCGTGCGGACTTGCTTGAACTCTGGAAAATCCTGGACGCGCTGCAACTGGCCACCCCCAACGTCGGCACTGCGACCGACATGATTACCTGCCCGGGGCTCGACTTCTGTTCCCTGGCCAATGCCACCTCGATCCCGATCGCCAACGGAATCCAGAGCCTGTTTGAAAACCTGGACTACCTGTATGACCTCGGGGATATCCGCATCAACATCTCAGGCTGCATGAATGGCTGCGGACACCACACCGTCGGACATATCGGCATTCTCGGCGTCGACAAGAAAGGCGAGGAGTGGTACCAAATTACGCTCGGAGGCTCCTCCAGCAACGATGCCAGCCTCGGCGAACGCCTGGGCCCCTCGGTCGCCAAAGAGGATGTCACCGGCGTGATGGAGAAAATCTTCCTGACCTACCGGGATTTGCGCGAGGCCGACGAAAACTTCTTGGAAACCGTCCGCCGCATTGGCATCCAGCCCTTTCAGGAGCGCGTCTATGACAGTCATTAAGAATGGTCAGATAACAACGGCCCATCCGTGGACTCATCTCCCGGACGGAGAGACGCCCGGAACGGGCCCTTTCACCGTTTCCCTGGCGCGCTGGTTGCAGGACAAGGCCGCGCTTGCCGCGCTCGGACAGCCTGTCGGCGTGCGCCTGTCTGCCGCAGACGAGCCAGATGCGCTCGTTGGTGACCTGAGCCAACTGCCGCTAATCGTCATCGAGATGGCCGCCTTTACTGACGGACGGGCTTTTACCCAAGCGCGTCTGCTGCGCGAACGGCTCGGCTTTGCCGGCGAGATCAGGGTCATCGGAGACTTCCTGCGCGACCAGATGCTCTTCCTTGCCCGCATGGGCGTTGATGCCTTCGAGTTTCCGGAAGGCACTGACCTCAAGGATCGGCTCAAAGCCTTCGACGAATTCTCGCTTGCTTACCAGCCAGCCGCCGATCAGCAGACGCCCGTCCCACGCCTTCGTCATCCCCAAACACGCTAGATCCCCTGAAGATAGCAAGGAGTCCGCCATGAACCGCTCTCACCCCCTGCTTCTGGTTGCCGCGGCCAGTGCCATCATCATCCTTGGCGCGGGCTGCTCGATTTCAACGTCGGTGGAATCGTCATCCTCACTCTCGGAATCGTCCAGTTCGAGCTCGACATCCTCCAGTCCGACGGGCGGCATCAGCAAGGAGAAAGTGCCTTATCGGGATGATGTGGCCAACCTGACCTATTCCGTGGCTGGATCGTCCATGACCGCGGTGGAATTTCCAGATGCGCTGGCACGGACCGCGCAGGAATTCAAAATCAGTGACTGGTCACAGGAGAAGGCCACCTACTATGGGATCGGCGCCGGACTCAAGAAGGCCGGGGTGTCCAAGGACAACATCAGCCGACAAAGCTTTTTGGCCAATGTACTGAAATCCAACAAGGATGCCTTACGGCTGATCCAGGAAGGCTATAAGCACTGAGATCACCGTCCACCTCCGGCCAGCATCCCCGCCCGGGCTGGCTGCTGCTCTTGCTCCTGCTGCATGCCCCGGTCGGTGAGGCCGGGACCGAGCGCACACACTCCATCGAACTGCTCTACATCGACGCCAATGTCGATGGCTCCAGTGGCGGGCACTCGGCCCTCAAAATGGGCGACTCGGTCTACCACTATCAGAACGACCAGAACTTCACCCGACTGACCCGCGAGAACTGGCGGCGCTTCCGTTTCGACTATAACGACCTTGAGAACCGGAGCCTGTATGGTCTGCAGATTGCCGTATCAGCTGCCGATGAACAGGCCATCCGTGATCGACTGAATACACTCTTCATGGTGCAGAATCGTCACATGCAGCACCTTGAAGCATTGCAGCTGGACGCTCCCCTGCTCCGCGCTCAGGCCATGGGTGATCCGGTCCTGATAGCCGGCGTCGACTTTTTCGACCGGCACCCGCAGGAAGCCGCCGGAATGAGTGGTCTGCTGGATTGGCTGACTCAGGAAACCAATCCCGATTTCCTCAATACAGTTCAGCGCCACGCGCTCCGCGAATTGACCGACACGACCCATCCGGCACTGCCGGTGCAGTCTGCTCATCCGGTCGCCGATCGTTACCCTGCCTATTCGGCCACCGCCTCCGAGCAGATCCAACAGGCCTACAGCCGCTGGTTTGCCAGTACGGCAATCCTCGAAGGCTGGCCCATCGCCGCGGACCGCCTGATCGATATCACAGCATTGCTGTCCGACCCGCCATCGACGCCTGCCATGACCGATCAGGAGGAAAACTGGCTGCGTCGCTATCGCACGCGACTTCAACATGCCATTCTGGCCGAACTGAAGACGCCAACCACGACCGGTAACAGCCATCTGTTGCTGATGCTGGCCCGCCACGAGGCAGTCAGCCAATCATTGGCCACCCATCGCTTGCAGATACTGGATGTCCTGCCCCCCGCGCATGCCTCGGCCACCGAACCTCTCGCCACACGGGAAACTGCCGGCTGGCGGCAGTTGGCCCAGCGTACGGAAGCGATTGTGCAAGACCTGCGAACAACGGTCTTTGCGGAGCCTGAACCCGAAGAACCGGCCTTCAACCGGCTGGAGATGGCTGCCTCCGAGGCCCATGACATCCGTTTGGGACTTAACGGGCGCGGGTGGCTGCGGACCAGCCGCGACGCGGGGCTACCCAGCGGCGTGGGCTACGTCTTGCTGCCACCCATACATCGGTCGGCCGATCAACTTGCCGAACTGACCGAGCGCGCCGACGCACGCGCAGAGGACTTTCTGAGCCAGATGAGGGAGTTGTATGGCTATGATCTCATCCGCCGGAATTGTGTCACCGAACTCATGCGCGCCCTTCATTCCAGCTTTGTCAGTGAAGCGGCGATTGCCGCCGCGCTTGGTGCGTACCTCGAACCCGGCAGCGGGCAATCATTCATTCCGTTCCGCCTGCATGAACTGGCGCGGCAGCATTACCGGGTCACCCGGGAAACGCTTTATCCGTCCTATCGACGTCGCTACCTGCAACATCACACGGCTACAGAGGATGGACACGTGCAGGCCATGCTGGAACTGAGCCCATTCACCTCATCGCTGTACCGGCATCGCCCCGGAGACGGTTTCTTTGCTTTTTTTACGGATGACTCGGTGTGGAACCGACCCCTGCTTGGCAGTTTCAATCTGGGGTTTGCCAGCGTTGCCAGCGGGGCTGGGGTCCTCATGGCCCCATGGGATCAGGGGACCTTTTTGCTGGAGGGCCTCAAGGGGGTCGTCTTCAGCTTGCCGGAACTGGTTGGATGGAATATTCGCAAAGGCAGTTTTGACGAGCTGACCGTGCTTACCGAGCACCCGACGAACATGGCCAGCGGAGACGCTGCTCAAGAGTAACCGACGGACCGCTCCACGCCTCGCATACCTGAGCCCGAATCCTGAGTGACCCGCATCCTCCCGAGGGTAGAGTCGATCCTCAGTCAGCCCGCTGAAGATCGACGGAGTGCGGTCACTTTTTCTTGGCGTCTGTCTTGTCCTTGTGGACGATATTGATGCCCTTCAGCAGGTTGAGGGCTTCATTGAGCGGGTAATCCTGCAGTGCCAGAGCATCTTCAGGACCTTCCTTGCCCTTCGCCGGTTCCTTTCCTTCGATCAAGATTTCCTGGGCCGGTACCGTTTCCTTTTTCGGCCCAGGATTGTTGTTTTCCAAATGATTGGCCAGATCGGCTTCCTTCAGCGGCCCAAATTCCGATTGCTGGGCCGCTTCCAGCCGCACTCTCGAAATGGCAACGTCCGGGGTGATGCCTTCTGCCTGGATTGACCGTCCCGAAGGCGTGTAGTAACGGGCCGTGGTCAGCTTGACGGCGCCACCATTACTGGTCGGCAAGATGGTCTGGACAGAGCCCTTGCCGAAGGTTTTTTCGCCCATGATGATGGCGCGCTGGTGATCCTGCAGGGCACCGGCCACAATTTCGGATGCGGAGGCCGACCCGGCGTTGATCAGCACCACGATCGGCGCGTTTTCCAGCATGTCGCCTGGTGAAGCGTCGAACTTCATCTTCGCATCCTGCACCCTGCCATCGGTGTAGACGATCAGCCCTTCATCGATAAAGGCGTCGCTGACCGTCACCGCCGCGTTCAGCACGCCGCCGGGGTTGTTACGCAAATCAATGACCAGCCCCTTGAGCTTGCCTTTTTTCTTCAGCTCATCAATCGCCTCGACCATGTTCTCGCCAGTCTTGGCCTGGAAGCTCGACAGTCGGACATAGCCATAGCCGTCTTCCAGCAACCGGCTCTTGACGCTTTTGACCTTGATGATGTCACGCACCAGTTTCAGTTTGATGGGTTGTTCGGCGCCCTCGCGAACAATGGTGAGCACAATGGCACTGCCCGGCTCCCCACGCATGATCTTGACTGCGTCATTGAGGCTCATGCCCTTGACAGGCTTGTCGTCCAGCCGAATGATCAGGTCGCCGGCCTTGACACCTGCTTTTTGTGCGGGTGTGTCGTCGATCGGCGCGATAACCTTCACGAAGCCGTTCTCCATGCCGACTTCGATACCCAACCCACCGAACTGGCCGGTGGTACCGACTTTCAGTTCGTCATACTGTTCCTTGTCGAGGTAGGCCGAATGCGGATCCAGACCCGACAGCATGCCGCGAATCGCATCCTCCAGAAGCTTGTCATCCTTGACCGGCTCGACGTAGTCCTGCTTGATGCGTCCATAGACCTCGGAGAAGGTTTTCAAGCCTTCGTACGGAATGCTGGATGCATCATCCGTGGCCGGTTCAGCGGCTTTCGCAGGTGTCGCGGCCCAAACCGGTTGGCTCAGTACCAGCAGCAGGCCAACAGATGCGGGAATCAGGCAGTGGATGGGTGCTTTCTGTCGCAACATGGGTTTCTCTATGACTTTGAATTTCAGTGGATAGTCGTACTGCTCAGACTTCGACCAGCGCACCAGCGCACAGGATCGACCGGTTTGCCGTTCTCGCGGATGCCAAAATACAGGCCCGGCTTGTCGCGCCCACCGCTGGCACCGATGGCCGCGACGATTTCTCCAGCCACGACCGGGTCTCCCTTGGCCTTTCGCAACATCTGATTGAACGCGTAGAGGCTAAGCACGCCATCGCCGTGATCCACGATCAGCAACAGCCCGTAACCACGAAACCAGTCGGCAAACACGACTCGCCCGTCGGCGACTGCCCGGACCGGCGCGCCTTCCTTGCCGCCAATGAGCAAACCATCCCAGCGACCGCTCATGCGTGCACTTCCGAACCCGGCCAACAGGGTCCCTGACGGGGGACACCGCGGCTTGCCCAGCCGCAGTGGCGGGGGGGCTGGGACAGAATCCGGCGCCGGTGCCGGAACACGCTCGACGTGCCCCCCCATCGATTCGATCAAGCTGGACAGTCGCTGCTCATCCTCTCGCAGTTGATGCAGACGCGCAGCCTGACTGCTAAGTTCCTTGTCCCAGCCCGACAGCAATTGCCGCCGCGCCTTTCCCGCCTCGGCCAGCAAGGCACGTTCGTGCTGTACCTGCTTGCGCAATTCGCTCTGTTGTCGGGATTCGTCGGCCAGCGCCTTTTCCGCCTCGTCCACCTTGACCATGCCCTCCCTGCAGCGCTGGATCAGGTCGGACCGAGCCTGATTGAGATAGCCATAATAGGCTAGCACACGGGCCAGGTGCGAAGGCTCTTCCTGGTTCAGAAGCAGCTTGAGCCAATCCTTGCGGCCAATCAGATGGCTGCTGCGCAATTGACCCGCCAGCAGGTTTTGTTGTGCCTTGACCTGAGCCTGCAGCGTGTCACGCTGGGTTTTCATGGCTACCAGCCGCTTCTCGCGGGTGCGTGCCTGTTGCTCCAGTTCCACGATGGTGCGGGCCAGTTCGTTCTGCCTCAGCTCGATTTCCGACAGTTGCTGATCCAGCCCATCCCTGACCGTTTGCAGTGCGTCATGGGTTTTTTCGGTGGCGGAGATGTGCTGCTGAATCTGCTGCAGGGGCGCCTCGACTGAATCGGCCGCCGGACACGGCGAGATCCACCCGCACACCAGCAACGCCATCAGGCGAGCTTGGCGAGCGATGTTCGGGTGGGGTTTCAAGCGTCGGTCTGCGTCAGGACAGGAGTGAACGCCCGGTCATTTCCGCGGGTTTCTGGATGCCAAGCATGTTCAGCATGGTCGGAGCAATGTCTGCCAGGTTGCCACCCGAGGCCAGCTGTCTGCCGGGCTTACCCTTGTAGACCAGAGGAACCGGGAACGTGGTGTGCTGCGTCAGTGCCACGCCGGTTTCGGGATCCACCATCTGTTCGACATTTCCGTGATCGGCCGTGATCAGCAACTCGCCGCCCACCTTTTCCAGCGCTGCAACCACGCGCTGGAGCGACGCATCCAGTGTTTCTACCGCCTTGATGGCAGCCTCCATGATGCCGGTATGGCCCACCATGTCGCCGTTGGCATAGTTGCAGATGATGACATCGAACGCTTGCCCTTCAATGGCCTTGACGAGTTCGTCGGTCACTTCGGCAGCGCTCATTTCGGGCTGCAGGTCATAGGTCTTCACCTTGGGCGACGGAATGAGAATGCGCGACTCGCCGGCAAATGGCTCCTCCCGGCCGCCATTGAAGAAGAAGGTCACGTGGGCATATTTTTCGGTTTCAGCCAGCCGCAATTGCGTGAGCCCCTGCTCCGAGAGTACCTGACCCAGGGTATGGGTGATGGAGACAGGCGGGAAGGCCACGGGATAGGTGAAGTCCTGATGATATTCAGTCAAGGTGACGTAGGCTGACAGTTTTCGGACCGCATGACGCTGGAAGCCACTGAAGTCAGCATCGTTGATGGCTTTGGTGATTTCGCGCGCCCGATCCGCGCGGAAGTTCATGAACACAACCGCGTCACCATCTTCGAGGTGAGCGGGTGACTCTCCCGGCGGGACAATCAGCGTTGGCTGCACGAATTCGTCGGTTTCGCCACGCGCGTACGCTTGGTCCAGCCCCTCCATGGCCGAGGCGGCCGTGAATGCGCCCTGTCCTTCCACGATCAGCTGGTAGGCCTTTTCGACCCGGTCCCACCGATTGTCCCGGTCCATGGCGTAGAAACGACCGGTAATCGATGCAATCCGCCCTTTGCCCAAGGCCGCGAAACGGGCCTCCAGTGCCTGGATGGATCCCGCCGCACTCTGGGGCGGTGTATCCCGCCCATCCAGAAACGCATGCATATAAACCTTCTCGACGCCGGCGCGGACGGCCAACTCCGCCATCGCTTGAATCTGGACGTCATGACTGTGAACGCCGCCGGGCGACAGCAAACCGAAAATATGGAGTGCCTTACCGTTGGATCGGGCCTTGTCGGCCGCGGCCACCAAGGCCGGGTTTTCAAAGAAGGAACCATCACGGATGGCTTTGTTGACCGCCGTGAAATCCTGATTGATCAGGCGCCCCGCCCCCAGATGCAGATGCCCCACCTCGGAATTGCCCATCTGATCGTCGGGCAGACCGACCGTCTCACCCGCACATTCGAGCAGCGTATGGGGGCAATGACTCCAGAGACTGGACCAGGTCGGCGTACGGGCAGCGGCAATGGCGTTGTACTGAGAGGATTCGTTATAGCCGAAACCATCCAGAATGATCAGAACGACAGGTTTAGGGCGAGGCGAGTTCAACGTATAATCTCCGATTACGTTCCATCGAACGAAAGCTTGGGTAAAAGACGAGTCGGCGCCATCTCGATTGGCGCTGTGTGTAAATTTTAGCCGTTTTTGGCAACCACGTCGTGCATCATCTTGTCTGAAATGGATACCATAGCGACGGATTGGAATCAGGAATAGGGATTGCCGCCATGTCGAAAGAACTTATCAACCGGGAAGAGGACATCACCCGCGCGGCCCAGTCAATCAAAGCCATGGCCCATCCTTTGAGACTCAAAATCCTGTGTACGCTCGGCGACCGACAAGTCAGCGTCCAGGATATTGTGGATGCCTGCGGGACAACGCAAAGCAACATTTCCCAGCATCTGGCGATTTTGCGCGCCAAGGATATTCTGGGCTGCCGCAAGGAGTCCAACCGTGTCTACTACTACATTGACGACAAGCGCACGTTGAAATTGATCGAACTGATGCGCGAGGTCTTCTGTTCAAATGCCGACTCACATAGCTAATCGCACAACCACACCATGAACGTTACGCCTGAAAAATTACTGGAATTCATTGGAAACCACTGGGTCATGACCAGTGGTCTGTTCATAGTCACCCTCCTGTTGATCCAGGATCTGATCGACGCCGCATTCCGCAAGCACAAAACGGTCTCTCCGAGCGAAGCCGTGCTGCTGATGAATGGCGAAAACACGCTTGTGATTGATGTCCGCGACCCGCCGGAATACAGCGAAGGGCACATCGAAGGCTCCCGCAACATCCCGTTTGGCAAACTTCAGGATCGGGCGGCCGAACTCACTGCGCACAAGGATGATCCGATCATCGTGACCTGCCAGTCCGGCACCCGTTCACTCGCGGCCGGCAAACTGCTCACCAAGCTCGGATTTACCCAGATCAATGAAATGAAGGGCGGAATGTTCGCCTGGAAGGATCAGGGTTTGCCCGTCTCGAAGAAGCGGGCCTGAACCGCTTCGGCATTGAAACCATCCCTCGATCCACTGCAACACAGCCCATAAAACGACCCCATCATGAGCGAAGAAAATACCCCCGCCCCGTCCGAAGAGCGCGCATTCAGCATCCAGAAAATCTACGTCAAGGATGTCTCCTTCGAGACTCCGAATTCACCCCAGGTGTTCACCCAGGCGTGGGAGCCCAAGGTCGAATTCAATCTCTCCAGTCAGGCGCAGCAGATTCAGGAATCGGTCTATGAGGTCAGCATCACCATCACCCTGACGGTCAAGATCGAGCAAAAAACCGCGTATCTGACCGAAATCACCCAATGCGGCATCTTTACGGCCACCGGCTTTCCGGCTGAAGAAATGGGTCATCTGCTGGGCAGCTATTGCCCAAACCTGCTCTTCCCCTATGCACGTGAGGCGGTATCGGATCTGGTGTCCAAGGGTGGTTTCCCTCCCATGCTCCTGGCCCCGGTCAATTTCGACGCGCTCTACAGCCAGCATCTGCAACAGATGCAGAACGGCGCGGAAGCCGTCACCAGCCACTGACGCGGTTCGGCCCTTTTCCGCCCTACGACAGATCCAGCCCCTCATGAGCACCATAACCGTATTGGGCGCTGGCTCGTGGGGGACCGCTCTGGCGATCGTGCTGGCCGAGAACGGCCATGCCGTCATGCTGTGGGGCCACCAACCCGCCCACATGGCCGAGTTGGCCCGCAGCCGGCGGAATGCCCGCTACCTGCCCGACCGGCTGCTGCCGCAGACGCTCCAACTGACTGCAGATCTGGACGAAGCACTCGATTTCTCAGAACGGCTTCTCATTGTGGTACCCAGCCACGCATTTTGCAGCCAGCTTGAGGCTATCCGCAGGCACCGTGCTGAGGGGTGGCGAATTGCCTGGGCCACCAAGGGGCTTGAGTTGAAGACCGGCGCTCCCCTGCATGCGGTGGTTGCCGATACGTTCGGCGCCGAAATGCCCACCGCCGTCCTCTCCGGGCCGACCTTCGCCCGCGAAGTAGCCGCCGGTCAGCCGACGGCGCTGACGATCGCCTCTGCCCACCCTGAATTCGCTGCCGAATGGGTTGCCTTGCTGCATAACGCGCGTTTTCGAGCCTATACCAGCAACGATGTGATCGGCGTTGAACTCGGCGGTGCCATCAAGAATGTGCTCGCGATTGCGGCCGGGGTGGCCGATGGACTCGGCTACGGCGCCAACGCGCGGGCCGCACTGATTACCCGCGGGCTGGCGGAATTGATGCGTCTCGGCACCCGTCTGGGTGGCCGTCCCGACACCCTGATGGGACTGTCCGGGGTCGGCGATCTCATTCTGACCTGCACCGACAATCAGTCCCGCAACCGCCGCTTTGGGCTGGGATTGGGGCAAGGCCGCGATGCACAGACCGTAGCCGCCGAGATCGGGCAGGAAATCGAAGGCATCCTCACCACCCGCATCGTTCACGAACTGGCCATCCGTCATCAGATCGAAATGCCGATCACAGAGCAGATTTTCCGCATCCTCTTCGAGTCACTGCCACCCGCCGAAGCAGTGACCAATCTGCTGCTGCGGGAACCCAAACCCGAAACAGCCCTGCCCGGCTGAACCCAACACCCATCTGCAGGCCGACCGGCAAGGATTGAGAGACAGGTCATCACGCCGTCGAAACGGTATCACTTCACGCCAAACGCCCACCAGCCATGACGAACACTCTGACACGCAAGGCCATTACTGCCGGGATTCTGGGCAATGCGCTGGAATGGTACGACTTTGCCCTCTACGGCCATTTTTCAGTCTTTATCGGCCAGACGTTTTTTCCGAAGGAAGCGCCAGAACTGGCTGTACTTGCCGCATTTGCCGTCTTCAGCGTCAGCTTTTTCATGCGCCCAATCGGTGCGGTGCTCTTCAGTGCCATCGGTGATCGCTACGGACGCAAAAAAGCCTTGTCGTTGTCGATGCTGGGCATGGCCATCCCGACGGCAGCCATCGGCCTGCTGCCCAGCTATGCCGACATCGGCTACGCAGCCACCGCCTTGCTGGTGATCCTGCGTCTCTTTCAGGGACTGGCGCTGGGCGGGGAGATGGGCGGCGCCGTGACCTATGTCATGGAACACACGCCGCAACGCCGCGTGGGTTTGGCCTCCAGCCTGATTCAGGCCAGCACCTGCACCGGCTTGCTGCTCGGCACCCTGATGTCGAGTGGGATCTCGGCCGCCCTGACCGATGCCCAGTTCGCCAGCTGGGGTTGGCGGGTACCGTTCCTGATCGGTCTGCTGGCCGCCTGGATTGGTTTGCTGATCCGCCGCGGTATGCCCGAAAGCACTTTGTACGAGTGGGCCAAAGCCGAAGACCGGTTGCTTCATAACCCGATTCGCCAGGTGCTGACAAATCACAAGCGCCCCATCCTGCTCGGTGTAGCGGTCCTGACCCCGATGACGTGCTGCTTCTTCTTCACCTTCGTCTACTTCAACAGCTTCATGATTGCAGAGCTGCATCTGGCAGCCCGCAAGGCGCTGCTGATCACGTCGATCGGGCTCGTGCTGTCACTGACAGCAACCATCCTCGGCGGCTGGCTGGCGGATCGGTGGGGTTACCGACGGATGCTCACCGCCGCCGCGATCCTGTTGCTGGGCGCCAGCTATCCGCTGATCAGCCGTCTGGCCGGGGGGGCCGAACATTCGGCCTTCCTGGCGGCATTCTTCGGCTTTGCGACGCTGATCGGCCTCTACACCAGCGCCGCCTTCGCTGCGGTTGCCGGTCTGTTTGCAACCGAAGTCCGTTACAGTGGGGTCAGTCTGGCCGTCAATATTGCTTCACCGCTGTTCGGCAGTACCGCCCCGTTGCTGGCTGCATGGCTGATTCAATCGACCGGCGTCGAAAGCGGCTTCCAGTCATTCGGCACCTATGTCATCGCCCTGTTGCTGCTGGCCATGCTGGCCATCCGTCGTCTGGATCACGGCGCTTTTACCGGTTGGGGCGAGCGCGGCGAAAACGAGTCTCGGCCGGCCTGAAACACACAAGGGGCGCTGTGCGGGGGGACAAAAAGTCGTATCACTTTGGCAGTGTCCTTCGTACAATAGACGGCATAACAGGAAATAACTCATTCATCAAAAAGGAACACTGCCCATGCCCAAGAAGCTGCTCCAGAAATACCTGCCTGATCCCTCCAAAATCAAGGACATCAAGGGATTGGGGTTTCTGGGAGATCGGCTGCACTCCCCCAACCTCTGGCACCTCAACCGCCGTTCCGTCTCCAGAGCCTTCGCCGTCGGCCTATGGGCGATGTACACCCCGCCCCTGCCATGGCAACAAATCATCGCCGCGGTCGGAGCCATCTATTTCAACGCCAATCTGCCCATCGCCGTCGCACTGGTCTGGATTACCAATCCATTGACCTGGTTGCCGCTTTATTACATCGCCTACCAGGTTGGTGCCTTGGCGCTGGGGAGCGCCACCTTCAGTTTCGATCAGTTTTCAGAACTGTTCAGCATCGACAAGGTGATGGAACTTGGCACGCCGCTGTTGCTTGGCTGTTTCATCCTGATGAATGTCGGCGCCGTGATCGGTTATTTCGGCATTCAATGGCTCTGGAGCAACTCCGTCCGACATGCGGCCTTATTGCGGAAATTCCGCAACTCGCCCTTCAATACGGCGCTCATGACGAGCGAGTCCTGCGCCAATTACAAGAAATTCATCTCGCATCATGCGCCGAAGTCACCCGCATCGAAAAAATCCTGACGCTCCACCGACCTGCTCAAGCCTGATCGGCATCGAAGCCTGATCGGTCACAATCCCGTTAGCTAACGTCACGCGCCATTCCATGTCCATTACGGAAAAATTGTTCGTCCTCAGTCAATACCCGTTGCCGCATCACCCGCTGTCGCGCCTGATGGGCAAACTGACCCACTGCCGGCTCCCGCTCGTCAAGGATTTCATCATTCGCGGCATCGTCAATGCCTATGACATCGACGTTGCAGAAGCTCGGGAGACGAATCTCAAGGCCTACGCCTGCTTCAATGATTTCTTCACCCGTGAACTGAAACCGGGCGCACGGCCAATCACGGCCGATCCGCTGGGGATCGCGTCGCCCGCGGACGGCTACCTCAGCCAATCTGGCCCCATCAACGCCGGGCAAATCATTCAGGCCAAGGGCATGGATTACAGTGTCGAAACCCTGCTCGGCGGTGATGCGGAACGCGCTGCCGCGTTTGAGGGCGGCGAATTTGCCACCATTTACCTGTCGCCGCGCGACTACCATCGCCTGCACATGCCGCTGACCGGCACCTTGCGGGAGATGGTGCACATTCCTGGCAGACTGTTCAGCGTCAACGATGCCACGGCGCGCGGGGTACCCAACCTTTTCGCCCGCAACGAACGGGTGGCGGCGATCTTCGATACCGATGCCGGCCCGATGGCACTGGTGCTGGTCGGAGCCATCTTTGTCGCCAGTATCGAGACCGTCTGGCACGGGGTCGTGACACCGCCTGGCAGTCGTTCGATCCGGACCTGGCACTACGATCAGAATGCCGTCCGGCTGGAACGGGGTGCCGAAATGGGCCGCTTCAACATGGGCTCGACGATCATCATGCTATTCGGCAAAAACGCCGTCGAGTGGTCGCCCCAACTGCACCCGGGTGCAGTGATGCGCATGGGCGCCGCCATGGGCCGGATCAGTCGCGCGGGCTGACCGCAGATACCGCCAGTGTGCGCTCGAAGCCAGACGGCAGGCGGGCGTGGCGGTCACTGACCCAGACCACCACATCGGCCATCGGCAAACCGGCATGCCGATCCCGAAACAGCAGGTGAAAGCCCTGCGGATAGAGAACATACCGTGCATCGACATGCCCGGCGAGATGCGCCAGCATGCGGTTCACGGGCTGTTTCGGGATCACCTGGTCCTGTTCGCCATACAGGACCAGCACCGGCAGTTTCAAGGCTCGGGCTTGGGTCTGGGCATCGTCCATCAGGTCTGTCAGTCCCTCGAGGGCAGCGACGCGGGTGGATTTGATGACCAGCGGGTCGCGCCCCAGCCGCCGCAGCATGTCGATGTTGTCGGAGGCCAGAATCTTCAGCCCCCTCCCGGTGACCTCAAACTCGGGGACGGTACTGGAGGCCAGTGCCAGCAGGGCACGCTGATACCAGGGCATGAGATCGCGCGACCAGACCGCGGGTGCAGACAGAATCAGCCCCGCAACATCGGTGCTTGCGGCGTGAGCCAGCGCACTGATCGCGACGGCGGCACCCATGCTTTCGCCCAGCACATAGAGCGGCACATCGGGGTAGCGCCGGCGTAACTGGCGCACAATCGCCAGGAGGTCCGCGGCATAGCGCTCGCGACCGGCCCAGAGTCCCCGCGCAGGCGCCAGTCCAAAACCGCGCTGGTCATAGGCTACGAGCGCAATGCCCTGACGCGACCAGTAGGCACCTGGTTCGGCAAAGGACTGTCCGTAATCGTTGAAGCCGTGGAGGGCCACCACGATCGCTTGCGGCGGATGCCCGGCCGGCCACCAGGATCGAACCGGCAACACCGCGCCATCCGCGGCACGAAAATGAGCCCGCGCCAGTTTCGGTTCAGTGGCTTGAACCAGCTGCGGGACCTGTGGCGTGGTGCTGCAGCCGGTCAGCCCGGTCAGCACCAGCGCCAGCCCCCAGACAGCCCGTCTAATGCACGGCCATGGACCTGTAACGCTGTCTGGCTGGTAATCTATGCGGTCTAGGAGAGGTATTCTCAGCATGATGAAAAACGTGATTCGCTGGCTCTTGACGGTCCTGTTCCGGGTCCGACTGATCGGCATGGAGAATTATGCGCTGGCGGGCGACCGCGTGCTGATTGTTGCCAATCACACGTCGTATCTCGATCCGCTATTGCTCTGGGCGTTCCTGCCCGATGAAATCACCTTTGCGATCAACACCGATATCGCCCGTCGCTGGTGGATCAGGCCGGCGCTGAAGTTCGCCCGGGTATTCGCGATGGATCCGCAGCAGCCGCTGTCGATCAAGTCCCTGACCACCTTCGTCAAGGGTGATCGCAAGGCCGTGATCTTTCCCGAAGGCCGCATCACCGTCACCGGCGCCCTGATGAAGGTTTATGACGGCGCCGCCCTGGTGGCCGAGCGTTCCGGTGCGGCCGTGCTGCCGATCCGTATTGATGGCGCCCAGTACACACCGGTGTCGCGCCTGCACGGGGTGGTCCGGCTGCGCTGGTTTCCACCCATCACCCTGAACATTCTTGCGCCCCGTGACCTGATGCATCCTGAAGGTGCCGACGCGCATGACCGACGGCAGCGCATGGGTCTGATGCTGACCGACATCATGAGCGACATGATGTTCGAAACCGGCAATCACCGCCAAACCCTGTTCGCCGCCCTGCTCGATGCCCGCCGGATTCACGGGGGCGGTCACAAGCTGCTGGAGGATATCCAGCGCAAACCGCTCAGTTACAACGGCCTGATCGCCCAGACACTGGCCCTCGGACAAAAGCTGGTGAGCCTCACCAGCACCGGCGAGGCGGTCGGCATTCTGCTGCCCAATGCCAATGCCACGGTCAGCGTGTTTCTCGGCCTGCAACTGCATGGCCGCACACCCGCAATGCTGAACTTCGGCTCCGGTCTGCGCAATCTGATCTCTGCCTTCCGTACGGCCCAAATCAAGACCTTCATCACCTCACGCCGCTTTGTCGTCAACGCCAAGCTGGAAGCGACCATCGAGGCCCTGGCCAACGACTATCGGGTCGTCTTCCTGGAGGATCTGGCCGGCTCGGTCACCCGTACCGACAAACTGCGCGCCTTCATGGGTTCGCTTACCGCACCCCTCTGGTATCGGGAACGCAATCGCACTCAGGTCAATGAGCCTGCGGTCATCCTGTTTACCTCCGGTTCGGAGGGCGAGCCCAAAGGCGTCGTGCTCTCGCACGGCAACCTGCTGGCCAACCGCGAACAGCTGGCCGCCCGTCTCGACCTCAATGCCCAGGACACGATCCTCAATGCGCTGCCGATGTTTCATGCCTTTGGCC
>CAYFNI010000011.1:1092-32892 GCA_964344495.1 uncultured Methylococcus sp. | reverse complement strand
TTCCAGATCGACAACCTGGGCATCATTCTGTTTCTGCCCTACGAACTTCATGACCTGAAGAAGTACTACCGCAGCGACCGCATCAAGACGATTTCCTCCATCAACTGGTCGCCGGACAACATGATCCGGCTGATCGAAAAACGCATGAACGTGGGCCGCAAGCCCGGCAGCCCTCCGATCCATCTGTGCGACCTGTTCGAAGAGGAAGGGGAAAGCAAGGCCAACTTCATCGTCCGGCAGCTGACGCCGCGCAACGCCTTTCGCCTGCTCAGCATCATTCTCGAAGAGCATTGCCAAACCGTGGTCTACGGCGTCAAGATTTCGACCGAAGTCTACGAGTCGGCCGTACAGCGCTACCTGATCGAGAAGGAAGGCTACTGAGTCCTGACCGGGCTCAGCGTGCGGCCCACCAGAGACGCAGGCGCAATCCGATTCCCGAGCTCAGCCCCGTCAGCGAAAAGGCGATGCGGCCCTCGCGGTCGAGGATGAAAAAAGACGGCACGCCCCGAACCCCATAGCGCTCAGCCAGTGCTCCGCTTTCGTCGAGCAGCGTCGGCACCTCGACCCCCTTCACCTTCATGTACTCCGCGACCACTGACCGGTCACCGGATTGCGTGGCCACCGTGATCAGCGGCACCTCATGCGCCAGTTCAGACACGGTACCCTGCATCAGCTTGCAGACCCCGCACCAGCTCGCCCAAAAGTAGACCAGCGCCGGCTTGGGCAGGGCATCCAGACCCGTGAAAACAGGGCCATTGACGGTGACGCCCTGCAGATGCGGCGCCTCTACCCCATTCAGCGGACTGCGGCTCAAGAACGCCTGCAGCAGAAAAATCCCCAGCAGCACCAGCAGCCACCCGCGCAGTTCCCGCCCAACCCGCCTGAGCCAGTTCATGGCGCAAACCGCCGCAGCAAGGCGCCACCGTTCTGCTTGAGCCACTGCCGCTCCCGCTGCCAGTCCGGCAACATCCGGGTGACCAGGGCCCAGAACTGGGCCGAATGATCGCGGTGCCGAATATGGCAGATTTCATGTACCACGACATATTCGAGCACTGCGGGTGGCGCAAACGCCAGCACCCAGTTCAGCTGGATGTCGTTGCGGACACCGCAACTGCCCCAGCGAGACCTCATCTGCTTGATACGGATGTCGCGCGGCAACAGCCCCAAGGCTTCGCCATGCACCAAGGCCATGCGTGCCGCTTCAGTCCGCATCCAACGCTTGACCCAGGCAAACAGCGCCGCATGAATTTGTTGGCACTGTTCCAGCGGAGATTCGGCGCCCACCCAGATCTCAAAGGGACCCGTCTCATTCTCGCGCAGCACTCTAAGTCGCCCCGCCGGAGTGTGATGTACGATCAACGGCACGTCGCACCCCTGAAAAGGGATGCTGCTTGCCACCCCCAGCGCCGGTTCATCCACCGGTGCCATCCGTTGCCGGACACGCCCCTGCAACTCAAACAGCTTGCGGGCCGCCCAATCCTGGTGCTGACGAAAAAAACGCAGCCCGTCTGCTTCGGAAACTCCAGGCGGCAGTACCACTTCCACGCCGGTCGGCTTGACCACCAGTCGCAGCCGGCGGGCGCGGGCGCTGTGGCGCAGAGCGACTTCGGGAGACCCTTTGTCGGCCATGCTCAGGCCCTGCGAATGGCGAGAACTTCCAACTCCATGTCGCCCACCGGGCGACGCCAGCTGACCACATCGCCGACCCGGGCATTGATCAGCGCCTTGGCCAAGGGTGACACCCAGCTGATCCGCCCCTGCGCAGCATCGGCCTCGTCTTCGCCGACCAGAATGAATTCGTGCTGCAGACCCTCGGCATCTTCCACCGTTACCGCGGCGCCGAAATGGACCTTGTCGAGCGGCTGCAGGGCCGGATCGACCGGCACCGCCCGCTGGAGGCGCTCGTTGTAGTACAGCAGATCACGTTCCAGCTCACGGCGCCTCTGGACACTGGCCAGATCATCGCGACCGATGATTGCGCTCCGCGCACGCGCCAGGTCCTGTACCTTCTGCTGCAGCAACTGGTGTCCGCGGGGCGTTACGTAATTGGTATGGGGGCTGTGCGGGCGGACGGGCCCGACATCGACCGCATCATCGCTCTCTTTGACGAATGCGCGGCTCATGCCCTGCCCTCGTCCGTCTCCGGTGCGGCTGGCGCCGGCGGGACAGCCACCCCCAGCATTTCGGCCGCCAGCCGCGCCAGCTCCAGCGATCCGTCCCGGTCGCCCAAAGTCTGCCGGATCGTGGCCAACTGCGCACGCACCTGATCGGCATAGGCCGAGTCGGTCAGAAGGCGGGCGATCTCGTCCGCGATGGTCTCGGCCCGGGCATCGGCCTGGAT
Organism: uncultured Methylococcus sp.; assembly: GCA_964344495.1. Taxonomy (GTDB): domain Bacteria; phylum Pseudomonadota; class Gammaproteobacteria; order Methylococcales; family Methylococcaceae; genus UBA6136. Next base: position 30,551 of record CAYFNI010000011.1, on the reverse strand, counting down.
GAACTCCCGCACCACACCGGTACCGGCCAGAATGTTGGGCAGGCCGATGTAGGGCACCTTGACCAGCAGGCGTCCCAGCCAGTAGCTCAAAGCCGACAGGCGGTAGACGATCGCCATCGGCACCCCGAGCAACGCCACCTCAAGCGTTGCCGTGCCCGATACCGTGATCACGGCATCGCAACAGTGCAGCGCGTCGTAGTTCTGCCCCCGGATGACGGTGACCTGTAACCCAGCGTCTGCCAGTGCCGGCTCAATGGCAGCATCCGGCACCGAAGCTGCCTGAAACAGCAGAAACTGGGCATCCGGGAACCGCTGTTGCAACCGCGCAGCCGCGGCCAGCGTCACCGGCAGCAAACGGCGGATTTCATTGCTCCGACTCCCCGGCAACAGGCCGATGATCGGCGCCGCCTCATTGAGTGCGAGGCTCTGGAGCACCGATGCGCGCGACTGGGTCGGGTTGACCTTGCCGGCCAGAGGATGCCCCACATAGGTGGCCGGCACACCATAGGCCTCGTAATAGGGCAATTCAAACGGGAAGATGACAGCCATGTGGTCGATGATGCGGCCATACTTTTCGACCCGCCCCGGACGCCAGGCCCAGACCTGCGGACTGACATAAAACAGGACCTTGATGCCGCAGGCTTTGGCCGCTTTCGCCAACCGGAAGTTGAATTCCTTGTAGTCGACGCAGATGAGCAGATCGGGCTTGCGCTCGCAGGCGATACGCTGCATCAGCGAGAGTGCCGCGCGGATTTCGCCGTAATGCCTGAGGATCTCGGCCAGGCCGATGACGCCGATGCCAGACGAGTCGACACAGAGCTCGATGCCGGCTTCACGCATCGCGGCAGCGCCCATGCCGATTCCCCGTACGCCTGGGATCAGCTGCTGAAGTTCGCGAAACAGGGCCGCCGCGTGCCGGTCGCCGGAGGCTTCCCCGGCCGACAGCATGACCAGCGGACCGGACTCAGCCATGCAGCGCCCTGCGGATGACGTCGGCAATGCGGCGGATGTCGTCTTCCGGCAATTCCGGATAAATCGGCAGCGAGAAACAGCGCGCGGCCACGGATTCCGCAACCGGCAGCGAAACCCCGGCACAGGTATCGGCGAAGGCCTGCTGCTGATGCAGGGGCACCGGATAGTAGATCGCCGAGGAGATGCCCTCCTTCTGCAAGGCGGTCATGAGGTGCTCACGCTCATCACTCAGCACCGTGTACTGGTGATAGACATGCACGCCTACCGCATCCTCATGCGGCGTCACCACCGGCAGATCTGCCAGCAAGGTCGAATACAGCTGCGCCACGCGGCGACGCCCCTGATTGAAGGCATCCAGATGGCGCAACTTGACGCGCAAAATGGCCGCTTGCATTTCGTCAAGCCGGCTGTTGTAGCCGATCACGTCATGGTAATAGCGCACCCGGGAGCCATGATTGCGCAACATGCGCAGCGTATCGGCCACGGCATCCGAGGACGTCACCACAAGTCCGCCGTCCCCATAGCAGCCCAGGTTTTTGCTCGGGAAGAAGCTGAATCCGGCGCTGAGGCCAAAGCTGCCCGTCTGGCGACCACCGACACTGGCCCCGAAGGACTGGGCACAGTCCTCGATCAGCAGCAGCCCGCGCTGTTCACACAGTGCGGCCAGACGATTCAGATCGACCGGCTGTCCGAAGAGATGCACTGGCATGACCGCCCGGGTTTTGTCAGTGATGGCGGCTTCGACCGCCGCCGGCGTGATGTTGAAGGTTTGCGGATCGATATCGACATAAACCGGCGTGGCGCCGACATAGCGAATGGCTTCGGCGGTCGCGATAAAAGTGAACGGGGAGGTGATGACCTCATCACCCGGACCGACACCGGCTGCCAACAGGGCAAGATGCAGGGCATCGGTCCCGGACGCACACCCGACGGCGTGCCTGACACCGAGATAGGCCGCGGCTTCCTCCTCGAAGGCCTTGACGTTCGGCCCGAGAATGAAGGCACAGCTGTCCAGCACGTCCGCCAGAGCCTGATCGATCTCGGCCTTGAGCTGCTGATACTGGATTTTCAGGTCAACCATAGGAATCATGTCGAAGTGCTCTCTGCTGTAGTTAGCCGGCTTTCAAGAGCCGAGTGATTTCGGTGGCCGTCGCCAGGGCACGCCGTCCGGCAAGGCCGGATACCAGCGGCTCCCGTCCCTCCTGAATGCAGGCGATGAAGTGCTTGATTTCCGCCATCAGCGCGTCGCCGTTTTCAAACACCGACTCCTCGCTGAGGATCTCGGGCACGCCTGGGAACATCTCCCGTTCGCCCTTGCGGTACTGGGCCAGGATCCGGTTCTGGAAATCCACCGACAGGTACCGGTTGGGCATGAACATGCGCATCTTGCGCTCGACCTTGAGGCTGGCCCGGCTGGCCGTGACATTGGCGACGCAGCCATTGCGGAAAGTGAGGCGCGCATTGGCGATGTCGGTGTCGGAAGTCAGCACCGTGACACCCTTGGCATCAATGCGTTCGACTTCGGAGTCGACGAGATCGAGAATGATGTCGATGTCGTGGATCATGAGGTCCAGCACCACGCTGACATCGTTGGCCCGCGGATTGAACGGTGCCAGCCGGTGTGACTCGATGAACAGCGGCTTTTCATGCACCAGATCCAGCCCCAGCAGGGCGGCGTTGAAGCGCTCCAGATGGCCGACCATCAGGCGCCTGTCGTGGCGCTGGGCCAATTCGATCAGTGCGTCCGCCTCTTCAAGCGTCACCGTGATCGGCTTTTCCACCAGCACATGTGCGCCGGCCGCAAGAAAATCACGCGCCACCGTGAAATGCAGACTGGTCGGGACGACGATGCTGACGGCATCGACCTTGCCCAGCAGCGCCTTGTAATCGGTCAACGCCCGCGTACCGTTCTTCTCCGCTACCGCCTGCGCTGCCTCCGGATTCGTGTCGACCACGGCAACCAGTTCACAGTCCGGCAGGGCCGCATATTTTTCGGCGTGGAAGCGACCGAGATACCCGGTTCCGACCACCGCACACTGAATCTGCTTCACGTCCTGTTCCTCCTGCCGCACTCTGGGCAGTCCTTAATCATCATCCCGGCCACGGACTTCCATGAAGCCCAGCCATCCACCCCGGCGCGAACGCTCGGCCACCCAGGCACGCAGATAGGCCAGTTCTGCGGTGTCGGGCAGACCGCCCAGATCCTGCCGGGCGCGCAGGCAACGAAATGCCGCGGATACCGCCCTCAGCCGCTCGCCATCAATCCCGGCCCGCCGCAGTCCGACCAGATTGAGCCGGTAATGCTTGCCCGGCCGGCCACCGACCAGCGTGTATGGCAGGACATCCTTGTTGATGCCGGCCAAACCTTGCAGGATGGCAAAGCTGCCGATCCGGCAGAATTGGTGAACCATCACGCCACCGCCGAAGAACACGCGATCGCCCACGGCGACATGACCGCCCAGCGTGGCGCCACTGGCCAGAATGTTGTGATCGCCCAGCCGGCAGTCGTGGCCGACATGCGTGTTGTTCATCAGGTAGTTGCCGGAGCCAATGCGCGTCGCCTCGCCGACCACGGTCGCCCGACTGATCGTCACCCCTTCCCGAAACGTGTTGTGGTCGCCGATCTCCAGAAAGGTCTCCGTGTCCGGCTTGAATCCCAGGTCCTGAGGCAAGCCTCCCAGCACGGCATGGGGGTGAACGCGGTTATCGCGCCCCATGCGGACATGTGGACGAATTACGGCCTGCGCTTCGATGACGCACCCATCGCCGATCCGACCAGGACCTTCAATGACGGCAAACGGGCCGACTGACACGTCCGTGCCCAATTCGACATCGGGTGAAATATAGGCGGTGGGGTGGATCATGGGCTGGACCGGGTAAATCTGGGGGGGTTCCTAGGCGCGGGGATGGCAACGGCTGTGCAAATCCTTGAGTCTTTCCTGTGCTACGTGAGTATAAATCTGTGTGCTCGACAAGTCGCTATGTCCCAGCAATAACTGCACCACGCGCAGATCGGCGCCATGATTCAGCAAATGGGTGGCGAACGCATGGCGCAGGGTATGTGGCGACAGGGGCTTCTGGATACCGGCATCTCGCGCATACCGTTTGATGATGTACCAAAATGCCTGCCGTGTCATGGCAACACCGCGCGCCGTGACGAACAGGTCCTGGCTTTGCCGGACCCCCAGCAGCTGACCTCTGGCCGTGTTCATGTAGCGGTTCAGCCAGCCTTCTGCGAATTCGCCCAGCGGCACCAGCCGGTCCTTGTTGCCTTTGCCAACCACCCGCACAATACCCTGCCGCAGGTTGAGCTGGTTCAGTTGCAGGTTCACGAGCTCACTCACGCGCAGCCCGGTGGCATACAGCAGTTCGAGCATGGCCCGGTCACGGCACCCCAGTAGCTCCTCGCTTCGGGGCGCTTGCAACAGGGCCTCTACATCCGCCTCACTCAGCGTGGCCGGCAGGGGACGTCCGATACGCGGCGGGCTGATCCTGAGGGTCGGATCGTCTGCCAGCAACCCTTCACGCACCCAGTGGCGAAAAAACTTTCTCAGGCTCGAGACCCGCCGCGCCAGGCTGCGACTGCTGGCAGCCTTGCCATACTGGCTCGCCAGATAGGCCTCGACATCCGTTGCCTCCAGTTGCTGAACGGTCCGGCCCCGCTCCCGGCTCGCCCAGTCCAGAAATTGCAGGAGATCGGTGCGATAGGCGGAGCGCGTGTTGTCGCTGAGCCCTTCCTCCAGCCACAGCGCATCGATGAATCGTGTGAGCAGCCTCTGGTCGGATTCAGTGACCACATGCACCTTCATGCGCCAGCAGCCAGCGTTTGATGTCCAGCATCGGTCCTTCGCTTTCACCGCTGTAACCTCCCAGCCCTCGGGTGGCCACCACCCGATGACAGGGTATGATCAGCGCAACCGGATTGGCCCTGCAGGCGCCGGCGACGGATCGGGGAGAGCCGCCCTGCTCGTGCGCCAGGCGAGCGTAACTGCGGGTCTGTCCGGGCGCGATACCCTGCAACGCGGCCCAGATCCGTTCTTGGTAAGCCGTGCCGGATAATTGGAGCGGCAATGAAAAGGGTGTGGCGGCCTCCAGATAGCGCTCGCACTGTTCTCGAACACGCATCAACAGGGGGTGCGCTAGCGCAGCCGATTCAACCTCGTCGAGGGCAAGCGGCAGCATGTCGAGGCCGACCACCGCATCGTGGGTGGCGTAACACTTGACCCAGGCAAACGGCATGCGAAAGCAGGTCTGCTCGATGGGACGGTCCCGCGGTGCAGTGCCTGAATCGATCATGGCGTCATTCAACGAGAAAGGGCAGCCGCAGCTGCCCTTTGAAGGTGTGTCTCACCACAGACGCCGTAAGCGCGCCGAGGCTTAGATCTTTTCCTTGATGCGCGCGGACTTGCCGGTGCGATCGCGCAGGTAATACAGCTTGGCGCGACGGACATCACCGCGGCGCTTGACCAGAATTTCCTGAACCTGCGGGCTATAGGTCTGGAACACCCGCTCCACCCCCTCGCCGTGCGAGATTTTGCGGACGGTGAATGCAGAGTGGTAACCCCGATTGCGCTTGGCGATCACGACGCCTTCATAGGCCTGAAGACGTTCGCGGTTACCTTCCTTGACCTTGACCTGAACGACAACGGTGTCGCCCGGACCAAAGGCAGGGATGGTTTTGCCGCTCATCCACTCGGTTTCAAGTTGCTGAATGATGTTTGCCATAGCAGTTCTCTTTATCTCTAATCGTTTTCGGTCAGATAATGGTGCTCAATCTCGTCGAGCAACCGTAGCTGCTCCCGATCCAATTTCACTTTTTCCAGCAGGTCGGGCCGTCTCAGCCTCGTTCTGTCAATCGATTGCCGCAACCGCCACTGCCTGATCGCCTCATGATTGCCGGACTGGAGCACCTCGGGTACCCCACGGCCATCAACCGACTCGGGCCGGGTATAGTGAGGGCAATCCAACAGTCCCGTCATATGCGAATCCTGCAGGGCCGATTCGGCATGGCCCAGCACACCGGGCAATAACCGGACAATCGCGTCAAACAACACCAAAGCCGGCAATTCACCGCCGCTCAGGACATAGTCGCCAATCGACCATTCCTCATCAATCTCGGTCTCGATAAGTCGCTCATCGATCCCTTCATAACGTCCTGCGACCAGAATCAGTCGGGGAGATTTTGCCATCTCGACCACGGCCTGCTGGTTCAGCAGTTGTCCCTGTGGACTCAAATAAATCGTCCGGGCCGGCAACGGACTCTCTTTCCGTGCAGCCCGAATGGCATCCCGCAGGGGCTCGACCTTCATGACCATGCCAGGCCCGCCACCGTAGGGACGATCATCGACGGTCCGATAGTGATCCTTGGCGTATTGCCTCGGATCCCAAATGCCCAGTTCGACTTGCCCTCGTTCAACGGCACGCCCGGTGACGCCCTCGCGGGTAGCTTCCCGAATCATGTCCGGAAACAGCGTCACGAAATCAAATCGCATCCGTGCCGCTCAAAAGTCCGGATCCCAGTCGACCACCAGCCGACCCTGATCCAAATCGACGGACTGGACGTATTGCCCCTGAACGAAGGGAATCAGCCGATCTCGATCACCCTTGACCTCCAGCACATCATTCGCGCCGGTCTCAAGCAGGCCATCTACTGTACCCAGCCTCTGGCCTGACACTGTGTACACTTCCAGCCCTACCAGATCCGCCCAGTAATAGACACCTTTCGGCGCCCGGGGAAAGCTTTCTCTTGGCACCCAGAGCGCCGTTCCTTTCAGAGCGGCAGCCTGGTCGCGATTCTCGACCCCTTCAAGCCGGGCAACCACCATGGTGCCCTGCTGACGCCCTTCCGCAACTTCAACCAGCTTTGCATCCGGCTCGGGCCCCAACAGCCAAGGCGCATACCGCAGAATGTTTTGCGGAGGCTGGGTGTGGGATTTCACCTTCACCCACCCCAAAACGCCAAAGGCACCTACGATTTCACCAACCCTTACCCGCCTGGACATGCCTGCAGTCCAGCGCCGAGCACTCAGGCGGCGGCCGCTGCGCCTTGCTTGCGGAATTCCTTCAACAGGCTACCGACCCGATCGGTCGTCTGCGCCCCATGACCGAGCCAGTACTGAACCCGCTCTTCATTCAGCGAGAGCCTGATGGCGTTGCCAGAGGCCACCGGATTAAAGAACCCCAAGCGCTCGATATATCGTCCATCCCGCTTATTGCGGCTGTCGGTAACCACAACATGATAGAAAGGACGCTTCTTGGCGCCGCCACGTGACAAACGAATAGTGACCATCAAGATTCCTCAACAAGTACGGCACGGCCGAAAAATCCGCGCATTATAGTCCAAAAATAGTGCATGTAAAACGAAAAAAGCCTACGACCCGCACCCACCGGTTCACGTGAGGGAGTCAAAGACTTTGGAACACAGCCACTGCCTGAGCAAGGACTCGGGACTCGAAGGCTCATGTGCCTTCGATCCGAATATGGCGGAGAGAGAGGGATTCGAACCCTCGATAGAGTTATTAGCCCTATACTCCCTTAGCAGGGGAGCGCCTTCAGCCTCTCGGCCATCTCTCCGGTAAAACTTGTACTGGAAAACCAGCCGCGGCGAATTCTACTCGATTTCAAAAATCGCTGTCGACTAAATCGCCCCCTTCGTCAGGGACATGCTCCCGCTTGATCCGCTCGTAAATCTCTTCCCGGTGTACTGAGACGTTCTTCGGTGCGCTCACTCCGATGCGGACCTGGTTGCCTTTAACGCCTAGCACGGTCACTGTGACTTCATCACCAATCATCAGAGTCTCACCGACTCTCCGCGTCAATATCAGCATAAAACCGCCCTTTGTTGTCTCCAACAGCTATCAGGAAGCGTCCCGTGGACACGCCTAGCGGCCATCGACTGAACGACGCAACAGGCACCGAAACGAGGAGCGGCATTATATCATTCGTCAGCGACAAGAAAATGATTTTTTCTCAGATTGACACAACCGGCTTTTCCAGATCAAAGGCGTCATGCAGAGACCGGACGGCCAGTTCCAGATATTTCTCATTCAGGACGACCGAGATCTTGATTTCGGAGGTCGAAATCATCTGGATATTGATCCCCTCGCGGGCCAGGGTATCGAACATCTTCGCCGCAATACCGGCATGGGAGCGCATGCCGACCCCGACAATCGACACTTTCACGATCGAGTCATCTCCATGCACCTCCCGGGCGTCCAGTGCCTGGCTGGTCGCTTGCAGGATTGTCAGTGCCTTGGCGTAATCGCTGCGGTTCACGGTAAAGGTGAAGTTGGTCGTGCCATCCTCGGAGACATTCTGGACGATCATGTCCACTTCGATATTGGCATCGGCGACGGGACCGAGAATGCGGGATGCAATCCCGGGCCGATCAGGCACCCCCAGCACCGTGAGTTTGGCCTCGTCCCGATTGAAGGCGATACCCGAAATCAGTGGCTTTTCCATGCTGTCATCCTCATAACTGATCAGTGTGCCGGCCCCTTCCTTGAAACTGGAAAGCACCCGCAACGGCACATTGTATTTGCCCGCAAATTCGACCGAACGGATCTGCAACACCTTGGACCCGAGACTGGCCATCTCCAGCATCTCCTCGAAAGTGATGCGATCCAGCCGCCGGGCCTTGGGTTCCACGCGCGGATCGGTCGTATAGACGCCGTCGACATCAGTGTAGATCAGGCATTCATCTGCCTTCAGCGCAGCCGCCAGGGCAACCGCCGTCGTGTCCGACCCCCCACGCCCGAGGGTGGTGATATCGCCCGTTTCGGTGACACCCTGAAACCCCGCCACCACGACCACCTTGCCAGCCGTCAGATCCGCACGGACCCGCTGGGTATCAATATCGAGAATGCGGGCCTTGGTATGCGCCGCGTCGGTGACGATCGCCACCTGACCGCCGGTGTAGGATGTCGCGTCACACCCCCGCGCCTGCAGGGCCATGGCCAGCAGCGCTATCGTGACCTGCTCGCCGGTGGACAGCAGCACGTCCATCTCGCGCGGATCGGGCGATGCCTGCGCCTGTTTGGCCAACGCAACAAGCCGATTGGTCTCGCCACTCATGGCCGACACCACGACCACAATGTCCTCACCCCGCTGCCGGGCCCGGATCACATTCTCGGCCACATGCTCAATTCGCTCGATCGTGCCGACCGATGTGCCGCCATATTTATGTACGTATAACGCCATGTGCTTGCTTCAGTCTGTGCCCGTCAGTCAGGCGATCGTATTCTTGACCCAATCCACCACGCCACCGAGGGCCTGATCCAGATGGGTCGGATCGGTACCCCCAGCCTGGGCCAGATCCGGGCGGCCACCGCCCTTGCCGCCGACCTGCACCGCCACGCTGTTCACCAGATCACCCGCCTTGACGCGGCTGGTCTGATCCTTTGAAACTCCTGCAATGAGGCTAACCTTGCCATCTGAAACACTGCCCAGCACGATGGCCGCACTGCCCAGCTTGTTGCGCAACTGATCGACCAACTCGCGCAGCCCCTTGGCGTCCATGTCGTCCACACGGGCCGCCAGAACCTTCAACCCTTGCAGATCAACAGCCCGGTTGGCCAATTCATCGCCCGAGGCGCTGGCCAGCTTTCCCTTGAGCCGTTCCAGCTCCTTTTCCAGGTGTTTGCTACGGTCCAGCAGCTGTTCGAATTTCTCCTCCAGGTGGTCCCGCCCCGACTTCACCCGCTCAGCCAGATTCATCAGCAACCGCTCACTCGATCGGACCCAGTCGAATGCACCCGATCCGGTCACAGCCTCGATGCGTCGCACGCCCGATGCAACGCCGCCCTCACCCGTTATCTTGAAAAAGCCGATATCCCCGGCACGCTGCGCATGGGTACCGCCACACAACTCGGTCGAAAAATCACCGATGCGCAGCACGCGCACCTCGTCCCCGTACTTCTCGCCGAACAGCGCCATCGCCCCGACCTTCATGGCATCATCCTTGGCCATCACATCGGCTCGCACGGCATGGTTCTGCCGAATCTGCTCGTTGACGATGCGCTCGATGACCTCCAGCTGCGCCGGCGTGACCGGCTCGAAATGAGAAAAGTCGAACCGCAGCCGCTGTGCCGTCACCTGCGAACCTTTCTGACTGACATGCTCGCCCAGCGTGTGGCGAAGGGCGGCATGCAGCAAATGGGTCGCGGAATGGTTCAGCGCGGTAGCCTGACGATTCGCCTCGTCCACCTCGGCCATCACGCTCTGCCCGACTGTCAGCTCACCCGCGAGCATACGCCCCAGATGCAGGATGATGTCGCTGCCCTGCTTCTGTGTATCGGCCACCTCGAAGGTCGCCTGTCCCGCACGAATCACGCCCCGATCGCCTGCCTGCCCGCCCGACTCACCATAGAACGGCGACTGCGGCAGAATCACGGTACCGCTCTCCCCGGCCGATAACCGATCGACCGGCTGGCCCTCCCGATACAGCGCCACGACTGTTGTTTCGCCGCGCAACTGCTCGTACCCCGTGAAGGCGCACTGCACGTCGACATGCACGTCATGCGAGTAATCCACCGCGAAATGACTGGCCGAGCGCGCCCGCTCCCGCTGCGCCTCCATGGCCCGCTCGAACCCGGCCAGATCCGGCACCAGCCCGTGCTCACGAGCGATATCTGCGGTCAGATCAACCGGGAACCCATAGGTGTCATAAAGCTGGAAGACAGTTTCGCCTGGAATGGTCCCGCCACTGACATGCTTGAGCTGGGCCTCCAGAATTCGCATTCCCTGCTCCAGCGTCTCTGCAAACCGTTCCTCTTCCTTGCGCAGCACCTGCTCGACCGTCGCACGCGCCACCGCCAGTTCCGGATAGGCCTTGCCCATCACGTCACACAACGGACCCACCAGCTTGAAGAAGAAAATCTCGCGAATACCCAGCTTGTAGCCGTGCCGGATAGCGCGCCGAATGATGCGCCGCAGGACATAACCCCGTCCTTCGTTGGATGGCAATACCCCATCTGCGATCAGGAACGAGCAGGATCGGATGTGATCTGCCAGCACCCGCAAGGAACTGTGATCCGTACTGTCGAGGGCGGCCAGCGCCGCCGCAGCGCCGACCAGCGGACGGAACAGATCGGTGTCGTAGTTACTGTGTACGCCCTGCAGCACGGCGGCGATGCGCTCCAGCCCCATGCCGGTATCGACCGAGGGTTTCGGCAGTGGCGTCAGCGTACCGTCCGCGGAACGCTCGTACTGCATGAACACGAGATTCCAGATCTCGATGTAGCGATCGCCATCCTCGTCCGGCGAGCCCGGCGGGCCGCCCGGGATGTGATCGCCGTGATCATAAAAGATCTCGGTACACGGGCCGCACGGACCAGTATCGCCCATGCTCCAGAAATTATCCTTGGTGCCGATGCGCGAAAAGCGGGCGGGATCGATGCCGATCTCCTGCAACCAGATCTGCTCGGCTTCCGTGTCCTGATCGTAGATCGTTACCCACAGCCGGGCCGGCGGAATGCGCAGCACGCCGGTCAGAAACTCCCAGGCAAACCGAATGGCATCCTGCTTGAAGTAATCGCCGAAGCTGAAATTACCCAGCATTTCGAAGAACGTGTGATGCCGGGCCGTATAGCCAACGTTCTCCAGATCGTTGTGCTTGCCTCCTGCCCGCACACAGCGCTGCGACGACGCCGCACGCACATATGGCCGATCCTCGCGCCCCAGAAAGACATCCTTGAACTGGACCATTCCCGCATTCGTAAAGAGCAGGGTCGGGTCGTTGGCCGGAATCAAGGGACTCGACGCCACGGGCTTGTGCCCGCGCTCCTCGAAGAAACTTAAAAACAAACTCCGCAATTCCGCGCTGTTCATGGTTCAGCCGTTATCCATTGGTTATTCAATCCTTCCATCGGCATTCTGGGCGTCGCGCAGACGCCGGAACAGATGCCGGATCTGGTCTCCGGAAAATCCTCGCCGCAGCAAAAAGCGCTCACGCACCCGACGTTCCTCCAACGAGGCCGGAACGCCTGCACCGAATTTACGGGCATAGACCCGCTCGATCTGCCCATCCGCATCACCATCCAGACTGGCATCGATCACTTCGCGATCGATACCACGAAACAGCAACTCCTGCCGTATCCGGGCGGCGCCATAACCTCTGGCGATCCGACTGCGGATGAATACCTCGGCATAGCGGGCATCGCTCTGCAGTCCCCGCGCCTGAAAGTCGACGATCACCTGCCGCACCAGCGCGCCCGAAAAACCCTTCTGCTCCAGCTTGAACTGCAGTTCCGCCTGACTGTGCTCGCGTCGGGCCAGACAGGCCATGCAGGCTGCCTCAACCGCCGGTCGCAAGGTCTCGGAATCGCTCAGAAGCCGTCCTCGCCCTGAACGGTCGCCGCCAGCCCGGCGGCCGGAACGGCGGTACCCAGAGCCTTTTCGCGAATCTGGGCCTCAATCGCGGCAGCAATATCCGGATGATCCTTGAGGAAAGCGCGGACATTGTCCTTGCCCTGTCCGATCCGATCGCCGCCGTAGCTGTACCAGGACCCGGATTTCTGAACCAGTTCGTGGGTGACGCCCAAATCGACCAGCTCACCTTCGCGCGACACGCCCTCGCCATAGATGATTTCGAATTCAGCGTTGCGGAACGGCGGCGCCACCTTGTTCTTGACCACCTTGACGCGGGTCTCGTTGCCCACCACCTCATCGCCGTTCTTCAAGGCACCCAGACGGCGGATATCCAGCCGCACCGAGGCATAAAACTTCAGGGCGTTGCCGCCCGTCGTCGTTTCCGGGCTGCCGAACATGACGCCGATCTTCATGCGAATCTGGTTAATGAAGATGACCAGGGTGTTGGAGCGCTTGATGTTTGCCGTCAGTTTGCGCAGGGCCTGCGACATCAGCCGGGCCTGCAGGCCGACGTGGGAGTCGCCCATTTCACCTTCGATCTCGGCCTTGGGCGTCAGCGCCGCCACCGAATCCACCACCACGACATCCACGCCACCGGAGCGCACCAGCATGTCGGCGATTTCCAGTGCCTGCTCGCCCGTGTCCGGCTGCGACACCAGCAGATCATCCAGATTCACCCCGATCTTGTCGGCATAGGACGGATCCAGGGCGTGCTCGGCATCAATGAAGGCGGCCACGCCTCCCAACTTCTGAGCCTGAGCAATGACCTCCAGCGTCAGCGTCGTCTTGCCGGACGATTCCGGCCCGTAAATCTCGACGATCCGCCCGCGCGGCAGACCGCCACAACCCAGCGCAATATCCAGCGTCAATGACCCGGTCGGTATCACATCAAAATCGCGGTGTGCCGCCGTATCCCCCATCCGCATGACCGACCCCTTGCCGAACTGCTTTTCGATTTGTGACAGGGCTGCGGCCAGCGCTCTTTGCTTGTTTTCATCCATGGATGGAAGCCTCGGCAATGGGTTGATGCGGAAAGCCCTCGATTATGTCACAGCAGCCCTGCCCGTAGGTATCCCTTGAGACGAAGTGGCCTAGCCATTCAAGGGCCAATCGCCGATCCGGGTGTAGACCGACCCGAACGGCGCCGGACAGGATCGCACCAGGTGGAACGCCTCAGCGTGCAGCACCAGCGGATGCGACAAGCACAGCGGCCCCGGATCCTCGCGGACACCGAGCGCCAGCGTGAGATGGGCCCGGAACGGCCGCACATCCGGCCGACGCAGGATTGGGGCGCCGGCTGCCTTGAGCCCTGCGACCAGGCGGTGCAGCTCCTCCGGCTCATGGCGGGCCGTCAGGCACAGCGCCCGGCCAGCCGGCCACCACTCGAGCCGATCCAGTGTCAACGCGAATCGGCGGACGCTCAGGCGATCCGCGGCCGCGGCGAGATCCGACACCTGCTCGGACATGACCGGCCCCAGAAATGCCAGCGTCACATGCCAGTTGGAGGCCGGCACCCACCGCAACGCCAAGTCCGCCGCCAGCCGATGCTGTAATGCCTGGAGCGGGTCCAGCAATGCGCGCTGGGGCCACAACGCGAAAAAAAGCCGCCAGCGGTCCGCGTCAGTCAAGACACAGCGCCTGCACACCACGCAGGGCGACCGCAACCGCCTGAGCCCGGACGTCGCACCGATCACCCACAAAGCATTCGCGCTGCAGCACCTCCGCCTGCCCCTGACGCTGCCAGGCGAACCAGACCGTGCCGACCGGCTTCTCGACTGTACCGCCGGTGGGGCCGGCAATGCCGCTGACCGCCACCGCCACCTGCGCCCGACTCAAGCGCAGGGCGCCCGCCACCATGGCCCGCACCACCGGTTCGCTCACCGCGCCGTGCCGTTCGATCAGCGCTGGATCGACACCCAGCATCTCGGTCTTGGCCGCGTTACTGTAGGTCACGAAACCACGCTCGAACCAGGCGGAACTCCCGGCCACATCGGTCATCACCTGGGCGATCCAGCCGCCGGTGCAGGACTCGGCGGTGGCCATCATCCAACCCTGTCGGGCCAACGCCAGTCCCACATCGTGGGCCAGCGACGTTAAATCCTGCCGGTCATGCATGCCATTCTCCTGCGCGTGTGCCTGACGGATTCTATCCGATCCCTGAACGCCGTTCGGCGGCGCCGGCGCCGGATCCGATACACTATCGGCCCATGTCCAAGCCAACCCCCACCTCCCAGCACACACCCCTGATGCAGCAGTACTTGCGCATCAAAGCCGACCACCCCGATCGGCTGGTGTTTTTCCGCATGGGCGATTTTTACGAGCTCTTTTATGACGATGCCCGCCGGGCCGCCAAGCTGCTGGATATCACCCTGACGGCACGCGGCGAATCCGCCGGGGAACGCATCCCCATGGCCGGGCTGCCCTACCATGCCGCCGAGGGCTATCTGGCGCGGTTGGTCAAACTGGGCGAATCGGTCGCCATCTGCGAACAGATCGGCGATCCCGCGACCGCCAAGGGGCCGGTGGAGCGGCGTGTGGTGCGCATCGTCACCCCCGGCACGGTTACCGAGGAGGCCCTGCTGGAAGACCGTCGCGACAACCTGCTGGTGGCCGTCGCCCCGGTCGGCCATCGGCTCGGGCTGGCAGCGCTTGATCTCGCCGGCGGGCGCTTCAGCGTCCAGCAACTCGAGACCCCCGACAGCCTGCCGGGCGAACTGGAACGCCTGAATCCCGCCGAACTGCTGGTCAGCGAGGACTGGCCGCTGCCTGCCGCCCTGGCCAGCCGTCGCGGCCTGACCCGGCGCCCGGCCTGGCATTTCGAAGCCGAAAGCGCCCGTCACCTGCTGTTGCGCCACTTTGGCGTGCACGATCTGGCCGCATTCGGCTGTGACGCCCTGCCAGCCGCCATCGCCGCAGCCGGCGGCTTGCTGCAGTATGTCCGCGACACCCAGCAATCGGCCCTGCCACATATTCAAGGCATCCGGCTGGAGCGCCACGAAGATGTCATCAGCCTGGATGCCGCCAGCCGCCGCAATCTGGAACTGGATTACCACCCCTCCGGCCGCTCCGAACTGACCCTGTTCGGCGTTCTCGACCGCACCGTCACCGCGATGGGTGGCCGGCTCCTGCGGCGCTGGCTGCATTGCCCGTTGCGCGACACGACTGAACTGGACGGCCGTTTCGACGCCATCGGCCTGTTGCAGAATCAACGCCGCTATCAGGATTTGCGCGACCGGCTGCGGTCGGTGGGCGACATCGAGCGCATCGTGTCGCGCATTGCACTCAAATCGGCCCGCCCGCGCGATCTGACCACCCTGCGGTTGGCGCTGATCAGCCTGCCCGAACTCCATGCTCTGCTGGTCGAGCAGGAATCAGCCCTGCTGCAGCGGCTCACCGGGGCCCTGCAGCCGCAACCCGCCCTGACCGATCTGCTCCAGCGGGCGATCATCGAACAGCCACCCGTGTTGATTCGCGACGGCGGCGTGATTGCCGACGGCTATGATGCCGAACTCGATGAACTCCGCCACCTGAGCCAGAACCACGAGCAATACCTGCTGGATCTGGAACAGCGCGAGCGGGACCGCACCGGCATCGCCAACCTCAAGGTCGGCTACAACCGGGTACAGGGGTTTTATCTGGAATTGTCCCGCACCCAGGCTGACCGGGTGCCGGCCGAGTATGTCCGCCGCCAGACCCTGAAGGGGGTCGAGCGTTACATCACACCGGAACTGAAGAGCTTCGAAGACAAGGTGCTGGGTGCGCGGGAGCGATCGCTCGCGCACGAAAAAGCCCTCTATGACGCCCTGCTGGATAGCCTCGGCGGCCAGTTGGTGACCCTGCAGCGAACCGCACAGGCACTGGCCGAGCTGGATGTGCTGACCACGCTGGCCGAACGGGCGGTGGCACTGAACTGGGTCCGCCCGGAGCTCAGCCCCGAACCGGGGCTGTGCATCGTCGCAGGCCGGCATCCGGTCGTCGAGAGTGTCCTCGACACCCCTTTCGTGCCGAACGATCTGGAACTGACCGCAGACCGACGCATGCTCATCATCACCGGTCCGAACATGGGCGGCAAATCGACCTACATGCGACAGGCGGCTGTGATCGTGCTGATGGCCCACATCGGCAGTTTCGTCCCGGCCGAACGCGCCATCATCGGACCGGTGGACCGGATTTTCACCCGCATCGGCGCCTCGGACGATCTGGCCAGCGGCCGTTCGACCTTCATGGTGGAAATGACCGAAACGGCTCACATCCTGCATCACGCTACGCCCATCAGCCTGGTGCTGATGGATGAGATCGGTCGCGGCACCAGCACCTTCGATGGGCTGTCGCTGGCCTGGGCGTCAGCCGAACACCTGGCCCGCACCCTGCGTGCCTTCACGCTGTTTGCGACCCATTACTTCGAGCTGATCACCCTGCCGGATGAGTGCCCGGGCGTCAGCAACGTGCATCTGGATGCCGTCGAGCATCGGGATGGCGTCGTGTTTCTGCATGCCGTCAAGGACGGCCCGGCCAATCAGAGTTACGGCCTCCAGGTCGCGGCGCTGGCCGGCGTACCGGGATCGGTGGTGAAACGGGCCCGCCAGAAGCTGGCCGCACTGGAACAGCAGGCTTACGCCGGGAAACCGGCGGCCATGCACTCACAGCAACTGGATCTGTTTGAGACGCCGGCACCGCATCCGGCGCTGGACATGCTGACCTCCATCGACCCTGACGCGGTGACGCCGCGTCAGGCGCTGGAGCTCCTGTTTCAGCTCAAGGCCTTGCAGGAGTGAGGAATCCCGGCCGCGGCAGGCCGGGATTGCGTGACCGGATCAGGGCTGCCCGGCGGCTTCGGCCTTGTCCTGAACCGCTTCCGGCAGGGCGTCGGGCTTTTCTTCCAACATCTTCGTCAACTGCGCGGCGGGTACATAGCCGGGCAAAATCGTGCCCTTTTCGGTGACGATCATCGGCGTGCCGTTGGCGCCCATGGCCGCGGCCAGCTCCATGTGCTCATCAACCGGATTCTTGCAGCTCTTGCGGGCCAGGTTTTCGCCGCTCTTGGCGCGCGTCAGCGCGTCGTTGCGATCCTTGGCGCACCAGACCGTGACGGCCTTGAAGTAGGAATCGGAATCCTTGCCGGCTCTCGGGAAGAACAGATAACGCACTTCGATGCCTTCCTTCAGATATTGGTCGATTTCGGAGTGCAGCTTGCGGCAGTAGCCACAGTCGATGTCGGTGAAGACATAGACCATATGCTTCTGAATCTTCGGCTTGAACACGATCATGTTGTCAGTGCCCAGTTTCTGCAGGGCAGCCAGACGCACATCGGCCAGCTTCTTGTCGGTCAGATCCTCACGGGTCTTGAGATCGATCAGGGAGCCCTGCATCAGGTAGTGGCCGTCTTCGGACACATAGAACAAGCGTGCGCCCACGACGACCTCGTACAGGCCGTTGATCGGTGAGGCGCTGACCGAATCCGGCTTGATGGTCGGCAGGGCCTGCTTCAGCGCGGCCTCGACGGACTTGCTGTCGGCCTGAGCCACAGCGGTGAACAGCGCCAGGGCGCCCGCAAATACTCGAATCAATGTTTTCATGGAAGGTTCCGGTTAGACGAATCAGGAAGAAAACAGCCGACCGATGTCGAGGTAGAAACCCAACAACATCAGCAACAACAGGACGAACATGCCAATCTGCTGGAAACGCATCTGGGTGCGCTCCGACACCGGGCTGCCCTTGAGGGCCTCGACGCCGTAGAACATCAGATGACCGCCATCCAGGACAGGAATCGGCAACAGATTGAGAACACCCAGGCTGATACTGACCAGCGCCAGGAATTTCATGAACTGGCCCAGCCCCAGTCGGGCGGATTGTCCGGCAAACTGGGCAATGCTGATCGGGCCGCTCAGATTGTCCACGGCGGCCCGGCCGATCAGCATGCGGCCCACCATTTTCAGGGTGGTCCAGGCGTAATCGCCGGTTTTTCGACACGCGGCCGCGAGTGCCGGCAGCGGCCCCAGACGGTACTCGACCTGCATCGCCTCTGCCAGCCCCTCCGGCACTCTGACCCCGGCGCCGATGCGCCCGATCGGGCCATCAGGGGCGTCGGTCGCGCGCGGGGTGAGACTGACTGACAGCGGCGCACCGTCGCGCTCAATGGTCGCCTCGATGGGCTGGCCCGGGCGGGCACGCACGTATTCGACCCAGGATTTCCAGTCCGTGACCGGCTGGCCATCGGCACGGACGATCCGATCGCCAGCCATCAGCCCGGCCTGCTCGGCGGCGCTGCCCGGCTCAACCCGGTCGACAACCGGCTCAAGTACCGGCTCCTGAAGATTCAGACCCAGCCGCTTGTAAAGCGCCTCCGGCTTTTCCGCCTCGACCGCAGACACCTGCAGTTCCAGTTCGCGGGTCTTGCCGTCGCGAGAGACCACGGTGACCGGAATCGGCGTCTCATCCAGCGCCTGTTCCAGAATATGTCCCATCGCCATCGACCAGGTGGGCGTAGGTTCCGCATCCACCGAGATAATTTCATCGCCCGGCTCAAATCCGGCCTGCTGAGCCAGCGTACCCATCTTGATCTCGCCGATCACGGGCCGCGCTCCGGTTTCACCCCACATGAACGACACCCAGTAAATCAGGATCGCCAGCAGAAAGTTGAACACTGGCCCCGCCAGCACGATCGCGCTGCGCGCGGCCACCGACTTGCGGTTGAAGGCATAGGGCAGATCCCGCTCGGCCACCGCGGCCTCGCGCTCGTCGACCATCCGGACATAGCCGCCCAGCGGCAAGGCGGACAGGGTAAATTCGGTCGCATCCGGGGTAGCCTGCCGCCGCCAGATGACCTTGCCGAACCCCAGCGAGAAACGCAGCACTTTCACGTCAAGCCGTCTGGCCATCCAGTAATGGCCGTATTCATGGACGGCAATCAGGATGACCAGGGCAACGAGAAAAAAGAACAGCGTATGGGGAAGTGAGGTCATGGCGGTCCTGCTGGCGATACTAGGCGTTCAGTCGCGCAATGTACTGATGTGCCGCATCTCGCGCCGCAGCATCGGCGGCCAGGACTTCATCAATGTTGTCGGCACGGCTCACGGCGAGCTGGTTCATGCAGTGGCTGATGACATCCGGGATGGCCGTGAAGCGAATTTGACCGTCCAGGAACGAACCCACTGCGATTTCATTGGCGGCATTGAGAATCGCCGGCATCGTGCCACCGGCCCTGACGGCATCATAGGCTCGCTGAAGGCACGGGAAGCGGTCGAAATCCGGCGCTTCGAAATCGAGCTGTTTGACCTTGAAGAGATCAAGGGGTTCGGCGCCGGACTCGAAGCGGTCCGGCCAGGCCATGGCATGGGCGATCGGAATCCGCATGTCGGGATTGCCCATCTGCGCCAGCACCGTGCCATCGACATAATCGACCATGGAGTGAATCACGCTCTGCGGGTGAATGACGACCTCGACCTGTTCCGGCGGGGTATCGAACAGCAGACAGGCTTCGATCAGTTCCAGGCCCTTGTTCATCATGGTGGCGGAATCAACCGAAATCTTGCGTCCCATCACCCAGTTCGGATGCGCGACCGCCTCGTCCGGGGTGACATCGTGCAGCTCATGCAGCCCCTTGCGCAGGAACGGTCCGCCCGAGGCCGTGAGCAGAATCCGGCGCACTTCCGCGGCTCGGCGGCCGGCATGGTAGTTGGCTGGCATGCACTGGAAGATGGCGTTATGTTCGCTGTCGATCGGTAGCAAGTCGGCCCCGGACGCGCGTACCGCTGCCATGAACAGCGGCCCCGACATCACCAGGGCTTCCTTGTTGGCCAGCAGGACGGTCTTGCCCGCCTTGGCGGCCGCCAGGGTCGGCAACAGCCCAGCCGCGCCGACAATAGCGGCCATCACCGAGTCCACTTCCGGCAGCACGGCGACCTGTTCCAGTGCCTTCACACCGCTGAGCACCTCGGTCTTGATGCCGGCAGCGGCCAGTCGCTGGCGCAGGTCGGCCGCCGGCTGTTCATCGATCATGACGGCGTAGGGCGGACGGAAGCGCTCGCACTGTTCGAACAGCCGGTCGATGTTATGGTTGGCGGTCAGGGCCACCACACGGTAACGATCGGGGTGACGACCGGCCACATCCAGCGTGCTGACACCGATCGAGCCGGTGGAGCCGAGTACGCAAATGCCTTTCATTGCCCCTTCTCCTGTGCCGCATCCGAATCCTGCCCGGGCGCCGGCTCGCTTTCCATCTCCGGCGGCACCTCCATCGGGCCATCATAGTGATGATCGGCGGGCTGTTCTTCGATCGCAGGACCCTCATCCATCTGCATGATGATGTCCGGCTCGACGACCGGCCCCAACTGCAGGAAGATCGGAATCAGCAGCGAACCGGCGTAAAACACCACCACCGCCGACAAGAGGCTGTCGATGCGATCCAGCAGCCCGCCATGACCGGGCAGCAGGCCGCTGCTGTCCTTCACGCCACGCACCCGCTTGGCCAGGCTTTCAAAAAGATCGCCACACACAGAGAAGGCAACGGTCAGCAGCGAGAGAAAGACGAAATCCACCAGACCCAGAGTGTCCATGCCGGCCAGCAGCCCGACCGGTATGGCCAGCAGCACAGCAGCCAGCATGGCACCGTAGACACCTTCGATGGTCTTGCCCGGGCTGATCGCCGGTACCAGTTTGGCGAACCCCCAGCGCTTGCCGACAAAATAGGCGGCGATATCCGCCAGCCAGATCAGGAGGAACAGGTACAGCACCTGAAACTCGGAAAAATTGAGCCGCAGCCAGACCATCATCACCCAGCCACTGATCAGCACGAAGGCGCCGCCCAGCACGCGGGACAGGGTGGAATAGCGGCGCTTGACCAGCTTCTCGGGTATCCGCCGGAACAGCACCCCCCAGACCAGCCACCAGGCCAGCACCGGCGCATAGAACCAGATCGGCAATTCGCCCGGCGCCCACTGAATGGCAAACAGTCGGGCACACACCAAGCTCGCGAGCACACCGGCCGCGAATCCCACCCGGCCGCTGGATCCCAGCCCGGACAAGCCGCCCCACTCCCAGGCCGCGAGCAGGATGACCGCGCCCCAGAGCATGGCAAAGCCATCCGGAGGCAGGAACAGAATCGCCGCAATAATAATCGGCGCCAACAGGGAGGCAGTGATGATTCGATTCTTCAGCATGGTCTTGTTATTGATGGGTGCATGAACGGAAAGGGATAGCCCGGGCCTCAGCGGCGGGTCAACTGATCGATCTGATCGCCGGTATAACCGAAGCGACGCTGACGGCTGGCGAAACTTTCGAGAGCGCCGGCAAAGGCATCTTCATCGAAGTCCGGCCACAGCAGCGGGGTAAAGTACAACTCCGTGTAAGCGAGCTGCCAGAGTAGAAAATTGCTGATGCGCTGTTCGCCGCCGGTGCGGATGAACAGATCCGGTTCCGGCAGGTCCGCCAGCGCCAGACGCGATCGGATATGGTCCGACGTGATGGCTTCGGTCTGCAAGTCGCCCCGCTTGACCTCGGCGGCGAGCTGCCGGGTTGCCTCGGTGATATCCCAGCGGCCGCCGTAGTTGGCCGCAATCACCAGCGTCAGGCCGGTATTGCCGGCGGTCAGTGTTTCGGCCTGCCGAATCTTGTCTTGCAGGAGCGGCACGAAGGCGCTGCGATCGCCAATGATGCGAACGCGGATGTTGTTGTCATGCAGCTTGCGGGTTTCGCGTTCGAGGCTGGCAATGAACAGTTCCATCAACAGCGACACTTCCTGCGCCGGACGGCGCCAGTTTTCGCTGCTGAAGGCGAACAGGGTCAAGACCTCAATGCCCTTGACCACGCATTGCTCGATGGTTTTCCGCACGGCGCTGACGCCGGCCTGATGCCCTGCGGGCCGGGGCAACAGGCGCTGCTTCGCCCAACGGCCATTGCCATCCATGATGATGGCGACATGCCGGGGCAAGGGTGAATCCAGCTGGGGAGCAGACATTGAATCTACCGGAAAATGGAAAGACGCCCCGCGGGCGACCGGCCAGCGACGGCCTAGATGGCCATCAGGTCCTTTTCCTTGACCTCAAGCACACCATCCACTTCCTTGACGTACTGGTCGGTCAGCTTCTGGATCTGCTCCTGGCTGCGGCGATCTTCGTCTTCGGAAATCTGCTTGTCCTTGAGGGCATTCTTGAGTTCGGTATTGGCATCGCGACGGATGTTGCGAATCGCAACACGGGCATTTTCGGCCTCGTGGCGGGCAACCTTGATCAGGTCACGGCGACGCTCTTCGGTCAGCGGCGGCATCGGGACGCGAATCACGGTACCGGCAGTATTGGGGTTCAAACCCAGATCGGAGGTCATGATGGCTTTTTCGATGGCCTGGATCATGGTCCGTTCCCACGGTGTGACGGCCAGGGTACGCGCGTCTTCGATGGTGACGTTGGCGGTCTGGCTCAAGGGCACTTCATTGCCGTAGTAGGACACGGTGATGTGATCCAGCAGGCTGGGGTGCGCCCGCCCGGTGCGGATCTTGGCCAGTTCGTGCCTGAGCGATTCCACGCTCTTGCCCATCCGTTCTGCGGTGCGTTTCTGGATATCGTCGATCATGCTGGTTTACCCGTTTCAATCAAAGAACCTATGTCCTCACCCTTGACCAGTCGCATGATGGCGCCTGGCTCGAATACATTCATCACCCGCAGCGGCATGGCGTGATCCCGACACAGAACCAGGGCGGCCGCATCCATGACATTAAGGCGCTGGTCCAGCGCTTCGTCATACGTCAGTCGCTTGTACAGCGTCGCACCGGGATCCTTGAACGGATCGGCGGTGTAGACGCCATCCACCTTGGTGGCCTTGATCAGGAGCTCGGCGTTGACTTCGATGGCGCGCAGGCTGGCGGCGGTATCGGTGGTGAAGAACGGATTACCCGTACCCGCCGCGAAAATCACGACCCGGCCCTTTTCCAGGTGGCGAACGGCGCGGCGCCGAATATAGTCCTCGCAGACCTGGTTGATCTTGAGGGCCGACATCACCCGCACCGGACGCCCGAGGTGCTCCAGAGCGTCCTGCATGGCCAGGGCATTGAGGACCGTTGCCAGCATGCCCATGTAGTCACCGGTAGTACGCTCCAGACCTTGACCTGCCGTCTGGGCGCCACGAATGAAATTGCCGCCACCGATGACCAGACCCACCTCGATGCCGGCGTTGCATAAATCGGCCACTTCCTGGGCCAGCCGGCGGATGGTCTTGGCATCAATTCCGCCACCCTGGTCGCCCATGAGCGCCTCGCCGCTCAGTTTCAACAGAATGCGCTTGTATTGAGGTGTGCTCATCGGTGTGATTCAGCGAATGGGGGTGAATGGGGGACTCCGGGCGAAGCGAGCTTCACCCGGAGGGCGGTCGTCGATCAGGAAGCCCGAACCTGAGCCATGACCTCCTCGGCGAAGTTGCTTTCGACCTTCTCGATCCCTTCGCCCACTTCCAGACGGACAAAGCGGACGACCTTGGCGCCCTTGTCAGCCAGCAGCTTGGCGACGGTCTGGTCGGGATCCTTGACGAATGGCTGACCAACCAGCGTGATTTCGCCGAGGAATTTCTTGATGCGGCCTTCGACCATCTTTTCGATCACGTTGGCCGGCTTGCCGCTGGCTTCTGCCTGAGCGCTGAAGATGGCCTTTTCCTTTTCGATGATCTCGGGATCGACACCGGTTTCGTCAACGCAGGCCGGCTTGCTGGCCGCCACGTGCATGGCAATATCCTTGCCCAGTTCAGCATCGCCGCCGCTCAGGGCAACCAGAACGCCGATGCGGCTGCCGTGCAGGTAGCTGGCCACCAGACCTTCGGGCGCTTCCAGACACTCAAAGCGGCGCACGGCGATGTTCTCACCGATCTTGGCCACCATGGCGCGGCGGGTTTCTTCGACGGTGGCGCCGGTCCCGGCAATCTTGGCATCCAGCAGCGCTTCGACCGTCGTGGCGCCGGACTCGAGTGCCGTCTGGGCCACCAGGTTGGCGAACTCGACGAAGTCATCGCCCTTGGCGACGAAATCGGTTTCGCTGTTGACTTCGACGATGGCGGCGCGCTTGCCGTCGGCGCTGGCCTTGCAGCAGACGCAGCCTTCAGCCGCGGTGCGGCCGGATTTCTTGTCGGCCTTGGCCAGGCCTGCCTTGCGCATCAGTTCGACGGCCGCTTCCAGATCACCGTTGGTTTCCGTCAGTGCCTTCTTGCATTCCATCATTCCGGAACCGGTACGCTCACGCAGTTCCTTCACCATTCCAGCCGTAATATTCGACATTAACCGTTCCTCTATCTATTTCAACTCAGTGTTTGGGTTCATCCGGGCCTCCTTGCCTAACAAAACGCCCCCAAGGGTGGAGGCGTCTGTTGATCATCCCTGCAGCGGTCAGCTAAGGCTGCCGGACCGGACAGGGCGACGTCATTACGCGCCCGCCTCGGCTTCGGCGGCCGCCGGTGCGGCATCCATTTCTACGAATTCATCCTCGCCATTGGCAACGGACAGGCTGTTGGCCTTGCCCTGCAGGATCGCGGTTGCGGCGCTCTGAACGTAGAGCTGCACGGCGCGGATGGAGTCGTCATTGCCGGGGATGATGAAATCGATCCCGGTCGGGCTGTTGTTGGTATCGACCACACCTACTACCGGAATACCCAGCTTGTGGGCTTCGCTGATGGCATTGTGCTCGTAGCCGACATCCAGCACGAACAGAACATCGGGCAGGCGGTCCATATCGCGGATACCGCCCATGCTGTTCACGAGCTTTTCCAGCTCGCGCATCATGCCAAGACCTTCCTTCTTGCTGAAGCGCTGCAGACGACCATCGTCACGCATGGCTTCCAGTTCCTTCATGCGAGCCACCGACTGCTTGATGGTCTTGAAGTTGGTCAGCATGCCACCCAGCCAGCGGTGGTTCACGAAAGGCATGCTGCAGCGGGTCGCCTCTTCCTGGACCACGGCGCGGGTGGTGCGCTTGGTCCCTACGAACAGGATCTTGCCGCGTCTGGCAGCGACCTGCTCCAGATAACGCATGGCATCATTGAAAAGCGGAAGGGTCTTTTCAAGGTTGATGATATGAATATTGCTGCGCGCGCCGAAGATGAACGGCGCCATTTTGGGATTCCAGTAACGCGTCTGGTGTCCGAAGTGGACACCGGCTTCAAGCATCTGACGCATCGTAACGTTCGACATGGATGACTCCTTGATACTGTCGGGTTGGGCCTCCACATACCCCGCCCGACGACCTGCCCCACCTGGAGGCCGGCACCCTGCCGGACGTGACGATATGTGTGTGTAGTTGCTAAAAAAAGCAGGCCTTTATAACATGCTCCGCTTGCCTCAACAATCCGCCAGCCGCAAAACCTCCGCCCCCGAAGACTTCCGCCGCACCCCGACCCAGCCATGAGCATCAGCATCAAAACGGCCGACGAAATCGAAAAAATGCGGATTGCCGGCCGATTGGCCGCCGATGTGCTGGAGATGATCGCGCCTTTTGTGATCCCCGGCGTGACCACCGATGAACTCGACCAGCGGTGCCACGACTTTATCGTGGACGTTCAGCAGGCCATTCCGGCGCCACTGAACTACAAGGGCTTTCCGAAATCCATCTGCACCTCCGTCAACCATGTGGTGTGTCACGGCATCCCCGGCTCGAAACAGCTGAAGAGCGGTGACATCGTCAACGTTGACATTACCGTCATCAAGGACGGTTACCACGGCGACACCAGCCAGATGTTTCTGGTCGGCGATGTCCCCATCCGTGCCAGCCGGTTAGTCCGGGTCTGTCAGGAGGCCTTGTATCATGGCATTCAGCAGGTCCGGCCGGGTGCGCGGCTGGGGGATATCGGTCATGCCATCCAGCGCCACACCGAGGCGCATGGCTACTCGGTGGTGCAGGAGTTCTGCGGCCACGGCATCGGCCGTCGGTTCCACGAGGAGCCACAGGTGCTACATTACGGCCAGCCCGGCACTGGGCCGATCATCGAGGCTGGCATGATTTTCACCATCGAGCCCATGATCAATCTCGGCAAGCGTCACGTCAAAATCCTGCCGGATGGCTGGACCGCCGTCACCAAGGACCGCAGCCTGTCGGCGCAATGGGAACACACCCTTCTGGTAACCGACACCGGCTTCGAGATTCTGACCCTGCGCACTGAGGAAGCGGCCGCCCTTGAAAACGGACACTTTAAGAAACTGGGCTAGACAGGGCGGACATAGCACCGCCGACCTGCACCAGATCTTTGCCGACTGCATTCGCGCCCACCAGACGCAACTGGCGGAGAGCTTTCGGGCGGGCGAGCCGGCCGCCGAACTGATCCGCAAGCGCTCGGACTTCACCGATGAAATTCTCTTGATCGCCTGGGAGCAATTCCTGCCGGACACCGACACCCGGCTGGCCCTGGTTGCCGTCGGTGGCTATGGACGGCAGGAGTTGCACCCACACTCCGACATCGACATCCTGATTCTGGACGATGGATCCGCCCTGGCCGATCCGAGCCTGAAGGCCTCTTTGACCGGCTTTCTCAGTTTTCTCTGGGATATCGGACTGAAACTGGCGCAGAGCGTGCGCACGCTGGACGAGTGCGTGGAACAGGCGCGCGCTGACCAGACCGTGATGACCAATCTGCTCGAGTCGCGCCTGATCATCGGCTCAGCGCCGCTGTTCGAGCAGCTCTGGTCCCGCCTCGGCCCCAGCCATGTCTGGTCATCAAAGGATTTCTTCGAAGCCAAGCTGGCTGAGCAGGCAGCCCGCTACGCCAAGTATCACGATACCGCCTACAACCTCGAACCCAACATCAAGGAGGGGCCCGGCGGTCTGCGCGATATCCAGAGCATCAGCTGGATCATCAAGCGCCATTACAACAGCCGGGCGCTGAACCTCGTCCGGGAGGGCTGGCTGACCGAGGAAGAATGCGCCGAATTGCTGAAGGCGCGTGACTTTCTCTGGGAAATCCGCTTCGCCCTGCACATCATGACCGACCGCTGCGAAGACCGGCTGCTGTTCGAGTATCAGAAGGATTTGGCGCGCCAGTTCGGCGTTCAGGACGAAAACATCAACCTCGCGGTCGAACAGTTCATGCAGCTGTACTATCGGACCGTCATGGGCCTGGAACGACTGAACGAAATGCTGACCCAGCTGTTTCAGGAGGTCGCCCTGCACGGCGAGGATGCCCATCTGGTCGAACCGATCAATGAGGATTTTCAGGCCATCGACGGCTACATTGAGGTCCGGCATCATGATGTTTTTCGCGAGCGGCCGCTGGCCCTGTTTGAAATTTTCCTGCGCCTGCAGACCGACCCGAACCTCAAGGGCATCCGCGCCTCGACCATTCGCCTCATCCGCCAGCACCTGTACCTGATCGACGACCATTTCCGCTGCAACTCCGACGCCTGCCAGCTGTTCATGAGCATGCTGCGCCAGCCGATAGGGGTGACGCACCAGTTGCGCCGCATGAACCGCTATGGCGTGCTGGCGGCCTATCTACCCGCCTTTGCCCGCGTCGTAGGCCGCATGCAGTACGACCTGTTCCATGTCTACACGGTCGATGAGCACACCCTGTTCGTGGTGCGCAACCTGCGCCGCTTCGCGCTTGAACTGCACCAGTCCGAACACCCGCTCTGCAATGAGGTGTTTGAACTGATTCCGAAACCCGAGCTGCTCTACGTCGCGGCTCTGATGCACGACATCGGCAAGGGCAGCGGCGGCGATCACTCCACGGTCGGCGCCCTGATTGCCCGCGAGTTCTGCCAGCGCCACGGCATGAGTGCCCGCGAAACCAATCTGGTCTGCTGGCTGGTGGAAAACCATCTGATGATGTCGCTGACGGCCCAGCGCAAAGACATCAACGATCCCGAAGTAATCCAGACCTTCGCCACCGCACTCGGCGACCAGACCACGCTGGATCACCTGTATCTGCTCACGGTCGCCGACATCCGCGCGACCAACCCCGGACTCTGGAACTCGTGGAAAGATGCCCTGCTGCGGGAACTCTACAAGCAGACCCGCTGGCTGTTCCGGCGCGGCCTGACCCGTCCATGGGATCAGGCCGACAAGATTGCAGATGCCAAGGCGGAAAGCCGCACCCTGCTGAAACGGCTGGGACTGGACGATGACCGCATCGACACGCTCTGGGAAACCCATTTCACCGACGAATACTTCCTCCGCTACCTCCCCGAAGAGGCCGCCTGGCACACCATCGCCCTGAGTGCGGTCCATGCGGAGGAACTGCCCCTGATCCTGCTGCGCCCCGTCAGCCAGCGTGGGAGTGCGGAAATCTTCATCTATGCGCGACATCAGGATTTTCTCTTTGCCCACACCACTGCCGTGCTCGACCAACTCAATCTCACGGTGTTTGATGCACGCATCATCACCGGCAGCGCGGACCATGTGATGCACAGCTATCACGTGCTGGAGCAGACCGGGCAACCGATTCGCGACCCCATGCGGCAGGTGCAAATCTGCGTCAAGCTGAAAGAGTGTCTGCTGGGCTCCAGCCAGACACCGTTCCGGGTGCAACGCCGCGAATCGCGCCAGATCCGGCATTTCAGCGTACCGACCCAGGTCTATTTCCACGCCGACCCACAGCAGCGCCACACCATCCTCGAACTCATCGCGACCGACCGTCCCGGCCTGCTCTCCAAGGTAGGGCGAGCCTTTTCCTTGTGCGGCATGCGTCTGTTCAACGCCCGCATCTCGACCATCGGCAGCCGGGCGGAAGACATTTTCTATCTGACCGGTCAGGACAATCTGCCGCTGAGCGATCCGGCCCAACAACAGGAACTGAAGGAGACCATCATTGGTCTGGTAGGTGCGTCCTAAACAACGCCCCGAACCTGTGGCTGGCGGTCGTATGTGCCGGTACAGTGTTTTCTGATATAAAACCGGCTCGCCCGATCTTCAGCGCGGGCCCGCCATCCTGACGAAACGACTACACACACGGTTTACATCATGTTCAGCAAAGGTATGGAAATCGCCGGCTTCGACGATGCATTGTGGTCCGCCATCCGTGACGAAGAACAACGTCAGGAAGACCACATCGAACTGATCGCTTCGGAAAACTATGCCAGCCCCCGCGTGCTGCAGGCGGTGGGCAGCGTGCTCACCAACAAGTACGCCGAAGGCTACCCGGGCAAGCGCTATTACGGAGGC
>CAYFNI010000011.1:0-1082 GCA_964344495.1 uncultured Methylococcus sp. | reverse complement strand
TGACACCATCCTCGGCATGAGCCTCGACCACGGCGGCCACCTGACCCACGGCGCCAAGGTCAACTTCTCCGGCAAAATCTATAACGCCATCCACTATGGCCTTGATACTGCCACCGGCCTGATTGACTACGCAGAGGTCGAACGGCTGGCGCAAGAGCACCGCCCGCGCATGATCGTGGCCGGGTTCTCCGCCTACAGCCGGGTCGTCGACTGGCAGCGATTCCGCGACATCGCCGATGCGGTTGGCGCTTACCTGCTGGTCGACATGGCCCACGTCGCCGGCCTGGTGGCGGCCGGAGTCTATCCCAGCCCGGTCAACATTGCCGACGTCACCACCACGACCACCCACAAAACCCTGCGCGGTCCCCGTGGCGGACTCATCCTTGCCCGGGCCAACGAAGAGATCGAAAAAAAGATCAGCTCGTTGGTTTTCCCCGGCATCCAGGGCGGCCCGCTGATGCACGTCATCGCCGCCAAGGCAGTGGCCCTGCAGGAAGCGCTGCAACCGGAGTTCCGACATTATCAAGAGCAAGTCGTGACCAATGCCCGCCACATGGCCGGCCGCTTCCTTGAGCGCGGATTGCAGATCGTGTCAGGCGGGACCGACAACCACCTGATGCTGGTCGACCTGATCGCGCGCGGACTGACCGGCAAGGCCGTCGATGCAGCCCTTGGGCGGGCGCACATCACGGTCAACAAGAACGCCGTCCCGAACGACCCGCAGTCACCCTTTGTCACCAGCGGCATTCGCATCGGCACCCCGGCCGTCACCACACGCGGCTTCACGACGGCGGACTGTGTGACGCTGGCCGACTGGATTTGCGACGTGATTGACGACCTCGATAACGAAGCCGTCATCGAGCGCGTGCGCGATCAGGTGACCCAACTCTGCCGGCACTACCCGGTTTATGCCCTCTGACGCGACCACACCCCGCGAACGACTGCCATGAGATGCCCCTTTTGCGGCGCCCAGGACACCCGGGTAATTGACTCGCGACTGTCGCAGGAAGGCGATCAGGTGCGGCGCCGGCGTGAATGCACCGAATGCCGCGAACG
Organism: uncultured Methylococcus sp.; assembly: GCA_964344495.1. Classification (GTDB taxonomy): domain Bacteria; phylum Pseudomonadota; class Gammaproteobacteria; order Methylococcales; family Methylococcaceae; genus UBA6136. Next base: position 26 of record CAYFNI010000011.1, on the reverse strand, counting down.
CTTCACCACCTTTGAAACCGCCGAGC
>CAYFNI010000010.1:29811-33113 GCA_964344495.1 uncultured Methylococcus sp. | reverse complement strand
GGGTCTCAGCGGGTGGGGGGAGCGCGGTCAGGGAGCGGCATAGACATTCCAGGTATGAATCTGGTCGCAGCCGTCATGGCTCATGCCGGTGACCTTGATCCAGGCGCGCCCCTGCGTGACCGGTGTCGTCAGCCGGGCATCGATCGCAAGCTGGCCGCTTCTTTGGGGTGTCACCGTGATGGCCACCGGTTGCAGATTGACCCATGCCTTGATCGAGTCGGGGTCCGTGTTGTCCGAGGCGGTGAATCCGAAACGCTCCAATGACGCAACTTTGGCGCCGTCGGCGGGCGTTTCATCGAAAAAGCGCGGATCGGTACACTGCGTGACCAAGCCGCCGTGATGCCCCGGCGGCAGGGCCGAACCCGCCTGCGGGACCATCCCGAGGGCGAGAATGAGGGTCGTGCGAGCGGTCGAGGTAGGCATGGGCGATCTCCGTGAGTGGCCGTCCGGCGGGCAATGAGTCGATTATGCTGGAATTTTGCAATAAAGCGATGCCGGTTGGGTCAAACGGGTTTGAATCATGAACGTCGGGCATGGCGCGAACGGTGGCATGTGCTAAAATCGGCCCTCTCGAATCGCTACCGGAAGCGGCGCTGACCGCATCCCAACAGGCTTTCCCAAACAGGATCATCGACCATGAAACTCGACCAGACTCTGGTGAAGGTGTTCAAGTTCATCACCTTCGTCTTCTTCACTTTCGCGGCGCTCTTGTATGTCGGCGTGCTGCTGCTGCTGCCGCTGGATGTGCTTTTCCAGGTTGTCAGACTGTTCCACACCATCGGATTCCCGACGGCGATTGCCGCGCTGATTGGTATTGGCCTCGTCGGGTACCTCGGACTGACCATTTCCAAGATGCCCGAGCTGTGCGGCCTGATTGTCGATATTGGCAAGCAGTTGGTGGCCTTCGGCCACAGCCAGATCAAGCGCTGTGACGAACTGCTGGACACCACCGGCCAGGCATGATGCTTCGGCCCCTCGCCGTTCGCATCCGCAAGACCCCGCATAGCGGGGTTTTTGCTATCTTAGGCGCCTGAAACAGCCAAGGCCGGGCGGACCGCCGCCTGATGGTCCGCCCGGCCCGCACCGAATTCATGGGTGATTGAGCATGACGACCTACGACAAGGAGCAGCAACTCGCCGACTGGCGCCAGAAAGCCCACGCTTTCGAGCACGAAGTCGGCAAGGCGGTCATTGGACTGGATGCGGCGATTCGCCTGATCACCATCGGCACCTTCGCCCGCGGCCATCTCATGCTGGAAGGTGACGTTGGGGTCGGCAAGACCACGCTGCTGCGGGCGGTAGCGCGCGGACTCGGGGGCGCCTACGAGCGCATCGAAGGCACCATCGACCTGATGCCGGCCGACCTCGTCTACCACACCTACATCAACGAGCAGGGCCGGCCGCAGGTTGATCCGGGTCCGATTCTCAAGCACGGCGAAGAGTTGTCGGTGTTCTTCTTCAACGAAGTCAACCGTGCCCGGCCACAAGTCCATTCGCTGCTGCTGCGGGTCATGGCCGAGCGCAGCGTGACGGCGTTCAACCGCGAATACCATTTCCCCTACCTGCAGATCTTCGCCGACCGTAACCGCGTCGAGCGCGAGGAAACCTTCGAGATCCCCTCGGCGGCACGCGACCGTTTCCTCATGGAACTGCAGATTGCCGCGCCCGACGATCCCGAACTGCAGAATGAGCTGATGTTCAACCCGCGTTTTCATGATGTCGACCGACTGATCGAAACCGTCCGCGAGGGCGTGCTGCCGTATCAGGAGATCGCCGACATTGCGCCGATCATCCAGCACCAGATCCAGGCCAGCGAAGCCTTGCAGGCCTATGCCCTGGATTTGTGGTCCGCCACCCGCAAACCGGCTGATTACGGCATCCGCATCGATGGCGTCGACATGAGCCAGCTGATCCTGGCCGGCGCCAGTCCGCGTGGCATGAGCATGATGATGCGGGCCGCCCGGGTTCATGCCTGGCTCGAAGGTCGGGGACACATGATTCCGGAAGACATTCAGGCCGTGTTCTACCCGACCATCGCTCATCGGGTGTTTCTGACGCCGGTCTACGAACTGCGGCGTGACACCGTGATTCCCGCCCTGATCGACCAGTTGCTTCGCCACGTGGCTGCCCCTTGATCGAGGAATTCCATTACACGCTTTCCTGGCGGGCCTCCAGTCCGCATCCTGGCGCGCATGCCAGTTCGCTGCACGGAGGCGGCGACGAATACGCCGGGCTGGTACCGTTCATATCGCAGCCCAATCCGCGCCATCTTGATCTGCGCGCCAGTCTGAAGGACCCCTTTGGCCAGCTGGTCGTGCGCACCCATCGCCAGCGCAGCAACATTCCGGTGGTCGTCATGGCCGACTGGTCGGCATCCATGGGATTTGTCGGTCAGAGCGACAAGGCCGAGCGGGTGGCGCGTTTCGCCGCGGCGGCCGCCTGGTCGGCCTACCGGCATGGCGACCGCTTTGGGTTCATCGCCGCCGATGAGCGTCTGCGCGAGGATCTGTACGTCCCGCTGCGCCTGCACAAGGGCGGCGTCCCCGAGCTTTACGAGCGCCTCTGCCGGACCCCGTGCCAGGGCCGCGACGTGACGGGGCTGATTGAGGCGGCCCCGCGTCTCGGCCAGCAGCGGGCACTGGTGTTTCTGGTATCCGACTTCCATTTTGCGCTGGAACGGCTGGATGAACTGCTGGGCGCGCTGACCCGGCACGACGTCGTACCGGTGGTGGTGTGGGACAGTGCTGAATACGAGCGCCTGCCCGACTGGGGTCTGGTCCTGCTCGAAGACCCCGAGACCGGCGCCCAGCGGCGGCTGTTCATGCGCCCACAACTGAAAGCCGCCTTCCGCGAGCGTTTCGAGGCGCGTCGGGTGGCACTGTCCGAGCGCTTTCGCCAGCGCGGACGGTTACCCTTCTTCATCGTCGACCGGTTCGATGCGGATGCCTTGACCCATTATTTTCTCTCCGGCGCCTGATGCCCGGTCGCGGAGGCGACCCATCGGCCCGGATCGCTCTGGAGCCCGCTGCCATGCCAGCTATCCGCATTTGCCAGCTCAGCAAGCGTTTCGGCGCTACCCAGGTACTGGAACAGATTAACCTTGCCATCGAGCCGGGCGAACTGTTCTTCCTGCTCGGCCCCAGCGGGTGCGGCAAGACTACGCTGTTGCGGCATATCGCCGGCTTCTGTTTTCCCGATACCGGTTCCATCTGGTTTGGTGACGAAGAGGTGACCCGGCTGCCGCCGCACCGCCGCGAAACCGCCATGATGTTCCAGAGCTACGCGCTGTGGCCGCACCTGAGC
>CAYFNI010000010.1:2699-29801 GCA_964344495.1 uncultured Methylococcus sp. | reverse complement strand
CGTCCATCACCTTCCTCAAAAATGGATCTATTGGTGGCCGAGAACGTTGCCTTCGGCCTTGAGGAACGCCAGTGCCCGCGGGCCGAGGTCGCTGCCCGAGTGCAGGAAGCGCTGGCCAGTGTCCGGCTCGAAGGTCTGGGTGAGCGGCGCATCCAGCACTTGTCCGGTGGCCAGCAGCAGCGGGTGGCGCTGGCGCGGGCGCTGGTGGTCCGCCCGCGCTGCGTGTTGCTGGATGAGCCCTTGTCCAATCTCGACGCCCGTCTGCGGCTCGAGATGCGCAGCGAAATCCGCCGTATCTGCCAGCAGGCCGGGGTGACGGCGATCTATGTCACGCACGATCAGGAAGAGGCTTTGACCCTGGCGGACCGGCTGGGGGTCATGGCCGGCGGGCGGCTGCTACAGGTCGGGTCACCGCAGGCCGTCTACCGCACCCCGGTGAACCGGACTGTGGCCAGCTTCATGGGTGCAACCAACCTGCTGCCGGGGCAGATCGTGGCCCTCAACGATCGCTCCGACAGGGTCGAGGTGGCGACAGCGGCGGGCGTCCTGCGCGCACGGCTGAGCACGCCGGAAGCGCCGCCGGCCGCCGGACAGCCAGTCTGGCTGTCTGTGCGCCCCGAGGCATTGCGGCTGACATCGACCTCGGCCGACGCCCATCGGCTGACGGGAGAACTGATGCAGGCCGAGTTTCTCGGATCTACCGCACGCTACCAACTGCGGCTGGCCGATGGCAGCCCGCTTGATCTGATCGAACTGAATCCTGCCGGCCGTCTGCGCGCCATCGGAGAGGCGCTGACGATCGAGGTTTCGAGCGACGATCTGGTGGTACTGACGGCATGATGCGCCCGTCCGGCTTCCTCCGCAGGCGTTTGCGGCGCCATTCCGGACGACACGGGGCTACGCTCGCCGCGGTGTTGCTGGCCTGGCTGGCGACCTTGGCCGCGCCCTTCCTGCTGCGACCGGAACAGGCGGACTTCGCGCGGCAGGCTGATCGACGGCTGGTCATCCTGACGCCCCACAACGAGCGGGTCCGTCACGAGATCGGGCAGGCGTTTGTCGCGGACTGGAAAGCCCGGACCGGCGAGACCGTTTATCTGGACTGGCGGATTCCGGGGGGATCGTCCGAGATCATCCTGTTCCTGACGTCCGAATTTGCCGGTGCGTTTCAGTACTACTGGCAGTCCGTGACCCAGCACCCGTGGACCCGCGCCATCGCCGCCGGCTTCGCCGATCCGCGCACGCCGCCGAGTGCCGCAGCGGACAGCGAGACGGGGGCGATCAGTGACGCACGGCGGGCGTTTCTGGCCTCCAATCTCGGCATCGGTGAGGATCTCCTGTTCGGGGGCGGTGCGCAGGATGTCCGGCAACTGGCCGAGGCCGGCTATCTGGTGGCGGGAGATGCCGCCGCCGGCACCGGGCTGGCGGCCATCGAGCGGTGGCATCCGGACTGGTTCGGACCTGCGGTCATCCCGCTCCAGGTCAGTGGCGAACCCTTTCGCGACCCGGCGCAGCGCTGGTGCGGCGTGGTTCTGGCCAGTTTCGGCATTGTCAGCAACACCGATGCGCTTGCGCGGCTCGGCCTCGGGCAGGCGCCGGCCCAGTGGTCCGCGTTGACGGAGCCCCGCCTGGCCGGACAGCTGGCGCTGGCGGATCCATCCAAGAGCGGTTCAGTGGCCAAGGCGTTCGAGTTGATGATTCAGCAGCAGATGCGGCAGGCGGTCGACCGGCTGACGGCTGTCCGGCCCGATCAGGTCCAGGCCGAGGCCGAGGGTGTCCGGCAGGGGTGGCTGGCCGGCCTGCGGCTGATTCAGTCGATCAGTGCCAATGCCCGCTATTTCACCGATTCGGCGTCAAAAATCCCGCAGGAAGTCGCGCGCGGCGATGCCGCTGCCGGCATGGCCATCGACAGTTACGGACGCACCATGGCTGAAGCTGTTCGCCGGCCGGACGGCCGCTCACGGGTGCAGTTCCGGGTTCCGGAAGGGGGCAGTTCGGTCAGCGTCGATCCGGTTGCGATGCTGCGGGGTGCGCCCGACCCAATCTTGGCCACGGCCTTCATGGAGTTTCTGTTGTCGCCGCGCGGACAGACGCTGTGGGCGTTGAGTCCCGGCACGCCGGGGGGGCCGCAGACGACCGCGCTGCGCCGCTGGCCGGTGCGGCGCGACTTCTACACCACCGCCAACCGGCCGTACATGACCGATCCCGAGGAGCAGCCATATGCATTGGCTGAGCGGTTTGCTTACCAACCGGTGTGGACCGGGCCGCTGTTCGGCGCACTGCGCTTCCTGATCCGGGTGATTTGCGTCGATCTGCATGAGGAGCAGCGTGCGGCTTGGCGGGCGATCATCGACGCCGGCGCACCCCCGCCGGCGCTGGCGGCGTTCCATGATCTGTCCGGTCTGGACTATGACACGGTTCGAGCCCGCATCGCGCCGGTGCTGCAGGGCAAGGACAAGGCGCAGGAAATTCGGCTCGCCCGGGAATTGGGCGAGGTCTTCCGCGCGCGTTATCGGCGTGCCCGGCAACTGGCCGAAGCGGCAGGCGGGCGCACATGAGTCGCTGGCTGAGCCGGTCGGTGTTCGCCGGGGTGACGGCGTTCTTCGCCGTGTTCTTTCTGTTGCCGCTTGCCGGGACGGTACGCACGGCCCTGACGGATGCGCAAGGGGAGTTGACGCTCGAGTTTCTGCTGGAGGTGTTTCGCAATCCGCTCTACCGGGAAGGACTGCTGAACGCGGCTGTCATCGCCGTCCTGACGACGCTGGGGTGCCTGCTGGTCGCGATGCCGCTGGCGCTGTTGTCAGTGCGCTACCGCTTTCCCGGCCAGACGCTGCTGAGCGCGCTGCTGTTGATGCCGCTGATCCTGCCGCCGTTTGTGGGCGCGCTGGGCATGCAGGCGATGCTGGGCCAGGCCGGTGCACTCAACAGCGGGTTGATCGCGGCAGGACTCATGTCGGCGCAGCAGCCGGTCGACTGGCTGGGTGAAGGGCGTCTGGCGGGCGTGGTATTGATGAATGTGCTGCACCTGTATCCGATCGTCTACCTCAATCTGAGCGCCTCCTTGTCCCAGGTCGATCCGACGCTGGAGGAGGCTGCGGCCAGCCTTGGCTGCCCGCCCTGGCGGCGTTTCTGGCGCGTCACGCTGCCGCTGACCTGGCCCGGCGTGCTGGCCGGATGCTCGATTGCCTTCATCTGGGCCTTCACCGAACTGGGTGTCCCCCTGATGTTCGATTATGACCGTGTGACGGCGGTGCAGATCTTCAATGCGCTCAAGGACCTCAGCAACAATCCGTTTCCGTCCGCGCTGGTCGTGGTGTTGCTGGGTTTCAGTACGGTCTTTTATGCCGCCAGCCGGAGGCTCATGCGGCACGATGTGAGTGCCGGCGGCGGACGGGCGACACTGGCGAGGGTGCCGGTGGCACTGACGGGCATGGCGGGACTGGCCTGCGCCGGCCTGTTCGGGAGCGTAATCGCACTGGCCCTGTGGCCGCATGTGGGGGTGGTGCTGATGGCGCTGTCGGGCGACTGGTATCAGACCGTCCTGCCAGCGCAGATGACGCTGGCCCATTTCCAGGTGGCGCTGGGCCATGAGTTGACGCTGACATCGATTGCCAACAGCCTCCAGTATTCGAGCTGGGCCACGCTGCTGGATCTGGTGCTGGGTCTGGCCGTGGCCTGGATCGTCGTGCGCGGCACAGAGCGGGGTCGTGCCTGGCTGGATGCGCTGGCGATGCTGCCGCTGGCGGTGCCGGGGATCGTCATGGCCTTCGGCTACCTGGCCCTGTCGCGTGAGGGGCAGCCGCTGCACGGTCTGATACGGGGCGACGATCCGTGGCTGCTGCTGGTGGCGGCCTATGCCCTGCGGCGTCTGCCGTACGTAGTGCGTTCGGTTTCGGCCGGGTTGCAGCAGATCAGCCCGTCACTGGAGGAGGCCGCACGCACGCTGGGCGCTCCGCCGCTGCGGACGCTGTGGCGGATCACCGTGCCGCTGCTGGCGCCGAGTCTGCTGGCCGGGGGCTTGCTGGCATTCGCGTTTGCCATGCTGGAGGTGAGCGATTCGATGATTCTCGCCCAGCGCACGATTCATTTCCCCATCACCAAGGCCCTGTACACCCTGAGTGCGACGCTGGGCGACGGGCCGGCTCAGGCCGCGGCGCTGGGAGTGTGGTCGATGGTGTTCCTGTCCGTCACGCTGATCGGTGCGGGTGTGATCCTGGGCCGCCGGCTGGGGGCGCTGTTCCGCGCCTAGCGGTGGGGCGGAAACCAGCGCCCCTGCACGTAGGCACCGGCGGCGGTGCCGATCAGGGCAATCAGCAGCGGCCAGTTGCCAACGCCCAGTCCGGCGATGGCCGGCCCCGGGCAGACCCCGCTGATGCCCCAGCCTGCGCCGAAGATGACGGCGCCAAGCAGGGTACGGCCGTCCAAGCGGGTGTCGTTGTGCCGGAAGGTCGATTCGAATGCCGGTCGCGACAGCCAGCGGGGCCCCAGCTGATAAGCCAGCAAGGCCATCAGCACGGCGGCACCGAGGACCAGCAGCAGGCCAAGATCACGGAACAGCAGGAAATCCAGCACCACTTCCGGCCGGACCATGTTCGACACCGACAGACCCAGACCGAACAGGGTGCCGCAGGCCAGCACGGACAACAGACTCATGGCGCGCATCAGTGGATCCCCAGTCGATGCATGAGGTGTGCGACGCCGATGGCTGTGGTCAGGAACACCAGTACGGCCAGCAGCGACGGTCCCTGCAGTGCCGCCAGTCCGCAGATGCCATGGCCGGCGGTGCAGCCCCGACTCAGGCGGGCGCCGAAGCCGATCAGAAAGCCGCCGAACAGCAGTCGGGGGCCGCTTATGGCGGTCTGGAACGGCTCTCCCCCCGCGGCCAGGAACAGACCGGCACCCAGGATCAGGCCGGCTGCATACACCAGTCGCCAGACCCGGCTGGCACGGTAAAGCGGCCGGCTGAAATAAGGCACCCGGCTGACGTAGGACCAGGTCGAGCTGAAAACCGAGCTCATGCCGCCGATCAGTCCGGTCAGAAGATAGAGCAGCCCGACGGCTGTCCCGATCAGCAGGCCGCCAATCAGATAGGAGACATAACCCTGCGGAAAGAACTCGGACATCATGGCGTTCGGTCTACCTCAAAACGCCCCAGTGTAGCAGAGCCCGAGCGGTCGTCGGACCGGTCGGGCGCGGGGTTGGCTCAGGGTGGCGTTAGCCAGCGGCGCATCACGCGGGCCGACAGCGGCAGGGACCAGCGTTGCGGGACCCACTTCACCATGCCGGCCATGAGGCGGTTTTTCCAGCCGGGCACGACCAGACCAGCGCCCTGATTGAGCGCCGCCAAGGCGCAATCGACCACGGCGTCGGCCGATTGCAGCGCCATTGAGGCGGACGTGAGCAACTCACCCTGACCGGCCGCGTGGAAAAACTCGGTGCGTGTGGCGCCCGGGCAGAGCGTCAGTACCCGCAGACCGGCGCCGGCGTATTCGGCCGCCAGCGCCTGCGAGAAGGCGATGACAAAGGCCTTGGTCGCCCCGTAGACGGCCAGATACGGGGTGGGCTGAAATCCGGCCATCGAGGCGACATTGATCAGGCTCGCGCCCGGTTGCAGGACCAGTTCCGGCAGGAATCGGTGGGTCAGTTCCACCGGCAGCGTCGCATTCAGCCGTATCATGTGATCGTAGTCGGAGACCGGATGGGCGAGAAAATCGCCGAAGCGGCCAAATCCGGCATTGTTGATCAGCTGCGAAACGGTCCAGCCCTGACGGCGGCAGGTGTCGTGGAGGGCTTGGGCCGCGTCGGGCTGCGTCAGATCCATGCGGATCAGCTGGATATCTGCGGCAGGGTGGGTGGCGATCTCGGCCCTCAGCGCCTCGAGGCGTTCGAGGTCGCGGGCGACCAGAATCAGAGGCCGGCCGGTCGCGGCCAGGTGTCGGGCAAAGGCGGCGCCCAGGCCACGGCTGGCGCCGGTAATTAGTGTGTACATGGGTGTTTCTTCATGGCGTTGGAGCGATCCTTCTCAGGTTTGGGGCGCTGGGTTCTAGGGCGAGGCGGGTTGGGTCGGCAGCTCCTGGCGCTGGCCTTGGTCGGGCCACTGTCCGCCCTGGCGGATGACGGCAGCGCCGGCGGCGCCCACCGTATCCGCGTCACGCCCGATCTCGATGATACCGAGGAAGGCCTGATGCTGACCAACGAAGCCAACATCTATCGCACGGCGCTGGATATCAACCTCTTTGTCGAGTACCAGCACGCCCAGTGGGATGTGGGCATCTATATGCTGAACATGCCCGCCGTGCCGACGACCAGCAATTATGACTGGGATTCCTACATCAGCCTCTCGCGCTGGTTCATTTTTACCGACGATTTCAAAATCGGGCTCGGTACCCAGAATGGCACCACGGTCTTCACCAGCGGCCACAAATTTCATAACTTCGAGTTCGCCAAGGCGTCCTATGACCTGAACGAGTGGTTCACCTTCAGCAGCGGCGCCTATTATCTGAATCGGGCGCTGGGTGGATCAGCCCAGACGACGGGCTTCATGGTGGGATTGGATGTCAATTTCATTCCTGACAGGCTCTGGCTGGAGGGGGATTTCCAGTCCGGCATCAATTATGTCAGCGGGACGGTGGTGAACCTGTTTTGGAAACCGCAGCGCGCCTTCAGTTTCTATGCGGGTGTCCAGATTCCGCCGGCGACGACCAGTTCTAACTTTATCGGGACCCTCGGGGTATCGCTGTCCCCGGACTTTCTCCAGGTTGAGGATCCTGACTGAGTGCCAGTCACCGGGGCTTGCGCGACTGTTCGATTGCTGGAGGTTGTTCCTCTGCCGTTGAGTTGGCATCATGGTGGAATCGTTCCATCGTCACCCTTACGAGGCTAACCCCATGCGCTCCTTATTCAGATCTTTCACCGTCACCCTGATCATGTTCTGGCTGACGGGTTGTGGCATCAAGCTGGATGGTTCGGTGCAACAGCAGCGCGCCCAGATCCAGAAGATGGAAAGTGCCACCTTGAGCGCGCTGTACGCGCAGACGCCCCATACGCGCAAGCAGATCCAGCATGCGGCCGGATATGCCGTATTCGATGCCAGTGGCGGCAAATTCCTCTGGGGCGGCATGGATCATGGCAACGGCGTGGTCTACAGCAACGCGACTCGCCAGCGGACCTACATGAAGATGTTCGAACTGCAGCCGGGGCTGGGTTTCGGCTTCACCAACTTCCGCTTGATCTTCGTGTTTGACACCCCTTCAGCGGTCAACGATTTCGTCAATTCCGGCTGGGAATTCGGCGGGCGGGCCGTGGCGGCGGCCAAGAATCAGGCCAGCGGCGATGCGGCCGAGGATGGCTACAACGTTGCGCCCGGCATCCATCTGTACCAGATAACCCAGGAGGGTGCGCTGGTGGGGCTCAGCATCACCGGCGCCAAATACTGGCGCAACGATGATCTGAACTAGACCCCGAAACCCATCGACAGGCGCCTTGGCATGTTCGGCAGGCGACAGCCCCCGTCCGTGGCCGGTCTGCGCAAGGGCTGGCCAGGTCGGTCGCGGGCCCGCGCCGGCCTGCAGGCGCTGGAACTGCCGTTGCCGAACTTGCCGCTGTCAGCGGAGGGCATGGAGGCGGCTGGGATGGAACCGGTCGCGACCTGCGTGGACTATTGTCCGGATCGGTTCGAATGCCAGACGGTCACCGATCTTGAGGCCTTCGTGGGTGGGCACCGGCCGGAATGGTCGCGGGTCCGCTGGATTCATATCGTCGGAGGCAACTGCGATGCCGTGCTGACGCTGTTGGCGCGCAAGTACCATCTGCACCCGCTGGCGGTGGAGGACATCCTGTCCGATAACCAGCGCCCCAAGGTCGAGGAGTATCCCGCCTCTGAGGACGCGCCCGGCCGGCTGTTCATCGTGGCCCGGGTGGTGCAACTGGTGCGGACCGGCATCCGCATTGATCAGGTTAACCTGTTCCTGGGGCGCAGTACGCTGCTGACGTTTCAGACGCGTCCGAATGCGGTCTTCGAGTCGATCTACAAACGGCTCGGCTATACCCACTCGCGACTCCGCACCAACGATGCCAGTTTTCTCTGCTATGCCTTGCTGGATGCCATCGTGGACAGTTATTTTCCGGTGCTGGAGTACTACGCCGCCTGCATCGAGGAAATCGAGGAGGAACTGCTCGACGAGCCGCGCCAGTTCATGTTGCAGAAGGCTCATGCGGTCAAGCGTGGCCTGCTGTTGCTGCGGCGCTCCATCTGGCCGATGCGGGAGGTCATCTCGCAACTGCAGCGCGAGCGGCACGAATGCCTGTCCGACAATACGCTGACCTATTTCCGGGATGTGTACGACCACTGCGTGCAAATTCTCGACCTCAACGAGACCTACCACGAAATCGCCACTGCCCTGACTGAAACGTACATGTCGGTGGTGTCGAATCACATGAATGAGGTGGTCAAGGTGCTGACCATCATCAGCACCATCTTTATTCCGCTGACTTTCGTCGCGGGCGTTTACGGCATGAACATGCCGATACCCGAGAACCAGTGGGAATGGAGTTATCCGGTATTCTGGATCGTCTGCCTGCTGATTGCGGGCGGCATGCTGGTGCTGTTCCGGCGGCGTGGCTGGCTCTAGAGTGCCCCAGCGGCGGCGCTGAGATACCGGCGCAGGAGGTCCAGACTGAAAGCCGCCGCCGAGTCCCGCTTGCGCTCCGCGGTGCCACTGAGCCTGCGCCGCTCGACCTGACACCCGGCCGGGCCCTCTACAGCGACGAAGAGATCAAACCCGGCCGCCTCATCGCGCAGCGCCGCGCGCGGAAAGTCACCCCATTGCACCAGCGCATAGGCCACGCCATCACGGACCCGAAGCCGTTCGGCCAGCTGGCGCGCGACATCGGATGGCTCGCCGGCCACCGTGACACCCAGTGACGGCGGAATCGACGCGGGATCGGAGACGAGCGCGAGGCCGGCGAGCCAGTCCGCATCGCCGCAGCGAGCCGCGAGCAGACCTGCGCTGGCGGTTTCCACTATCGACACCCGCGCCCCCTGGGGCGTCAGGCGGGTGCCGATGACAGCCGGCAAGCTGGCCGGACCCTGGCCATCCCGGACCACGGCATAGACCGCCGGGCCGATCGCTGTCTGCGCTGCGGCAAGCGTGGCCTCGATCACCGGTTCCGCGGTGGCCGGCGGGAAGTTCAGTTTGACCTGTGTTTCCGCCCCGCCGGCCCGAAAACCAAGCTGCAGGTCCCGGGGCAGGGTGATCGCATCCAGCTTCTCCTGCAACGCCGATTCACCCAACCCGACCGTGTGCAGCACGATTCGTCGCCGGAGCGGTAGGTTGAACAAGGCTGGCAAAGCGGGTTGCAGATAGGCGCCGAACAGGGCCTTCATCTCGCGCGGAACCCCGGGCAGGAAATAGAACCGGCAGCGCCCTGCCTGCAGGCTGAAGCCGGGCGCTGTGCCCCAGCGGTTGTCCAGACGGTCGCTGCCCCGTGGCAACAGCGCCTGCTTGCGGTTGACGGCCGGCATGTCGCGGCCGCTCCGGCGAAACCAGTCTTCCATCTGCGCCAGAGCGGCCACATCCAGGGCGAGCGGAAGGTCGAAGGCCTGACTGACGGCTTCGGCGGTATGGTCGTCCGAGGTCGGGCCCAGCCCGCCAGTGCACAGGCACAGGTCGGCTCGACCGGCGATTTCCCTGAGCAGTTCGACCAGCGCCGGCAACCGGTCGCCCACGGTCGAATGGCGCGTGATTTCAAAACCCAGCCCGGCCAGCTCGCTCGCCAACCAGGCGGCATTGGTATCGGCGATCTCACCGTTTACGACTTCATCGCCCTGAGAGAAGATTTCGGCAATCGGATGCGACATGACAGTGGCCTCAGAGTGCGGCGTCGAGTTGCGTCAGCCAGCCATGCCAGAGCGGCAGGGTCACGGTGCCGGCCAGGGCCGTCATCAGCACGGCGAGGGCATAAAATGCGCCGTCCAGCCGGTAGCGGTCACAGTAGACCACGCCGAACAGCATGCTGGGCATGGCCGATTCCAGCACCACGGCTGTCAGCGTGTCACCGCGAAAGCCCAGCAGCCAGGCGAGTCCCAGCCCGAACAGCGGTGCCAGCAGCATTTTGGCCCCGACCACGGCCATCCCCAGCGGCAGATTGACGCGGCGCCAGGCGCTCCACTGCAGGCTGAGCCCGACCGACATCAGCATCAGCGGCGCGACGGCATCGGCCAGCGGTTCGAGAAAGCGGCGGATTTCATCCGGCTGCGGGATTTGGGCCAGATTCAGTGCCAGGGCGATGCAGGCCGCCCACAGCGGCGGGTTGATCAGGAACGGGCGCAGCAGAGACGGTTCGCCCTTCGGCGGCGTGCCGTGCTGGCGGGCGATGATCAGACCGAAGGTCAGCACCAGGGGCAGGCTGGCGAAAATGTCGAGGTGCACGACGATGGTCCGGGCCCAGGGGCCATACAGATGCTCCAGCAACGGCAACCCCATGAACGTGACGTTGGCAAAGGCAATGCCGAGCATCGCTGCACCCCGCCGCGGACGCGCGACCCGGCCGATCCGGCCGATGGCAAAGGCCAGCAGGGCGCCGAAGAAGATAATCGCCATGCCGTACAGCGACAGCTTGAGCGAGTCCAGACCCAGTTCGGCCTCCCACAGCACGGTCAGCACCAGGGCCGGCATCAGCAGATTGAAGACCAGTGTAGTGAGCACATGCCGCGTCACAGCGGCATCCAGCCCGGCTGGCTTTATAATCCTCCAGGCGGCGCCCCAGAGAATGAGTACGCCCATTTGCAACAAGACTCGAACCATGTGACCGTCCCTGCCCGAACATCCGCCCAATTCCAAAGGCGATTGTCCCAGTTCCATGCCCGGGCGTCACCGACATCATCAGGATTCACCATGACCGAACTGCTTTCCAACAAACCGATTCCCACCCACGAACGCCTGATCATGGCGCTGGATGTGCCGAGCGTGGCCGAGGCCAAGGCGCTGGTGGAGCAGTTGGGTGACGCTGTCAGCTTCTACAAGGTCGGTCTGGAACTGTTCATGACCGGCGATTACTACGAGTTGATCCACTGGCTGAACATTCAACAGAAGCATGTCTTCGCCGACCTCAAGTTCTTCGATGTGCCGGAAACCGTGGCGCGTGCCATACGTGTCCTGAGCCGGCATGGGGTCGATTTCGCCACCGTCCATGGCAACGACGCCATCATGGCGGCGGCGGCCCAGGCCAAGGGCGATCTCAAGGTGCTGGCCGTCACCGTGCTGACCAGTCTCGATCAGGGTGACATGAAGGATCTCGGCTTTGACTGCGATGTGCCGAAGCTGGTCCTGTCACGCGCCCGTCGGGCGCTCGAACTGGGTTGCGATGGCGTGATTTCTTCCGGGCTCGAGGTACCCGCCCTGCGGGCCGAGATCGACAACAAACTGCTGGTCATCTCGCCCGGCATCCGCCCGGTCGAGAACCGTCCCAGCGACGACCAGAAGCGGGTGGTTTCGGTTGAGCAGGCCTTCCGTAACGGCGCCGATTACATCGTCGTCGGTCGCCCCATACGCGACGCCGCCGACCCCCGCGCCGCGGCGTTGGAGGTCCAGGCACAGATGCGGGCCGTGTTCGGGCACTGAGGCCTGGCCGCCGGTCCCAAGTCCGGCAGGTTTGCCCTTTTCTCCCTTGAGAGAACATGAAAAAGGCTTGCCTTCTTCTGAAGGCAAGCCTTTTAGGCGTGTGGGGTCAGGGTCGATCTAGAACGGAATGTCGTCGTCGAAACCCATGTCCATGTCGCGGCTGCTGCTGGGTGCGTAGCTGGCGGCCGGTTGCGCGGGGGCAGGGGCAGGGGCCGGGTAGCCGCCGCCCGAGCGTCCGCCCTGGGCATAGTCGGACGATTCGCCGCTGCTGCCGGCGCGGTCCAGCATCTGGAATTCCTGAGCCACGATTTCAGTGGTGTACTGGTCCTTGCCTTCCTTGTCTTGCCATTTGCGGGTCTGCAGTCGGCCTTCGAGGTACAGCTTGCTGCCCTTGCGCAGGTAATCGCGTGCGATTTCGGCGGTGCGGCCGAACATCACGACCCGGTGCCACTCCGTGCGTTCCTGCAGTTGGCCCTGCTGGTCCTTCCAGCTTTCGCCGGTGGCCAGTCGCAGGTTGGCGATGACGCTGCCGTTGGGGGAGGTACGGACTTCCGGGTCAGCACCCAGGTTGCCGACCAAAATGACTTTGTTGACGCCGCGAGAGGCCATGGGGTGTATCTCCTTGAGTTGCTGAGCAGGCGCGCCCGAAAGGTTCATTGTACTTGAACGGCCAAGCGGCGCGGAGGCGTCGTGTACGAGGTCAGGATCCGAAGGCGGGTGGCAGGGCGAAGCCGATAACCAATGCCTTCGAACCGCCACCCCTGGCAAACTGTGCCTGCAGGCTAGGATAAACCCCTATATTATTCTGGGTTTAATGGGCATAAAGTTCACCTGAGCCGAGGAGTCTCCTGCGGCATGGGGTGTGATAACGGCTCAGAAAAATAAAAAATAGGTAATAGAACACCTGTCCGGTGCTGCTTCCCTGTCCTGATTGACGCTTTTCGGTTGTCGGTATGGCGGGGGGGGGCAAGTCAACGCCTGGCATTGGCCGGCTGCGTTGAGCCGGTTTCTCACCCCGTTCAACTGCCACCTTTGTCCATGCACGGGGTGGCCGTCCCGATCTACATTAACAGGGAGACGTCAATGTCGAACCGAGCCGCGGATATCGATCCCCCGATGGACGCAGTCGTCACGGAGTTAAACGGCCTGACACTCCGGATGGACGAGGCCTTTCGAGAACTCGAACGCCATCTCGAACAGTTTCATGTCCACGCCTTTTGCAACGATGCCGGGGCCGTCAGTGCATCCTTGGGCACGTGCCAGCGGGGGATGCAGGAGATCCGAAACGAGGTTGGCGCCACGCTCGCGCGCCTCAGCCGGATGCAGGCTGGTCAGGCCGAGGCACTCTCATCCAAACATTCCGGCCCGGAGGAGGCCTAGGGCGCGGAGACGCCGGCCTCAGTGGCCTGCTGCCTGAGTGGCGCGGGCCTGACGCACCTGATCCCGGAACTTGAGCAGTTCGGTGACGATTTCATCCGCCGTCTTGCGGGTGTCTTTTTCTGAGGCATTCCGTTCCATCACGAACTTGGCGGCCGCAACGTAGGGGTTGAGGGTGACGGCGGCGCCGGGTTTCTTGCCCGCCTCCTTGACCGTGCCGAACAGGGCAAAAGGCTGGGTCGGCTGGGCGCTGGACAGATCGCTCAGGGCGACCGAGACCGTCATTTCCGAACTGCCCTGACCAAAACCGAGGGCTGCCCGCTTGAGGCGGTTGCCTTCCTCGACATCGGTGAACTCCCCGCTGATCAGCCAGCCATCGCGCGGCAGGGCGCCGGCCGGCAGCCGTTGGGCGGGCACCCCCTTATCCTTGAGATCGCTGACCAGTTCGTCGGCCATGATGTTGACGATTTCATCGGCCTTGGCGGCCGGGTCGGACGTCACCAGTGGTTGCGGCAGACGATTGCCGACCTCACCGGCCACACTGTTGAGCAGGCCGCCGGTGGGCACGGCTCCCCGCAGTCCCTGATCACCCTGGAAGTGGCTGGCATCCAGCTTGAAGTTGGCGACATAGACGGCATTGGGCGCTTTGGTGGGCAGCGCGGCCAGCGTCTGTTCGTTGTTGACCGCGACTTTATCCCGGAACGAGAAGCCGCCCAGCTGTTGGCAGCCGGTCAGACCAATCGCCAGGGCCAACGCGAGGCGCAGGGGGTGGGAACGGTGGTTCAGCATGACGGGTCTCCGGGTAAAGTAGAGGGGTAGGGAAATCAGGGTTTCGAGCGCGCGGGTTGGCCCGGTTGCCAACGCCAGCCGCCGCCCGATTTAAGCGTCAGCCGGTCGGGGTGGAATGCCGAGAGGCTATCGTCCTTGGCCAGCGTGACGGGCGTGATGCCGGCCGCGATCAGGGCCTCTAGCGTGTGATGCAGGCGATTGACCGATAACGAGGTTTCCGGGCGATCGAGAAACACAAACAGCGGCTTGCAGCTCAGTACCCGTGCGATCACCAGCAGCTGTTGCTCTTCCAGTGACAGGACACTGTCCCAGTCGTGCACGCTATCGAGGCCATCGTAGCGCTGCACGAGCTGGCCGAGACCCAGGGCCTTCAGGGCGGCCCGCAGGGTGCGCTCGGGTGTTGCCAGTGTCGCTTCCTCCAGCGACAAGCGGCCGGTGTCGGTGCGTTCCGGCAAGGGACGCAGGAACAGTTCGCGCAGGCTGCCCGGGCACAGGTAGGGACGCTCGCTGACAAACAAGGCCTGATCCAGTCCGGGTCGGCGGATGAACCCTTCCGCCGGCGCCTGAATGCCGGCGCTGGCGCGAAACAGCGCATCGCGGGCCTGATCGTCGGGGCCATGAATCAGCACCGGCCGGCCGGGCGCAAAGTCGACCGAGAGGTCGCTGATCAGCGGTTTGCCCTGAGGCGACTGCAGCGTGACGTGTTGGTAGCCGAATCCCGCCGCTCCTTGACCTTCGCCCGTTGCCGCGGCACTGGCGGCGCGTTCGGCCGTTTCGGCTGCCCGCGCGGCGTCGGACAGTCGCGTCAGGCGGGAGACCACGGCGGCAAAGGAGGAGATCGACTGGAACTGGGTGATGATCAGCGAGAAGGCTCCCAGCAACTGGGTAAAGGCCAGCGCGGCCTGGGTGATGACGCCGAATTCGACCCGCCCTTCGATGAACAGCGGCGCGATGAACAGGGCCGGGATCAGCTGGATCAGCCAGTTGTAGCCGGTGGTGAAAAAGCCGACCGTGCGGTTGACACGGATGATCCGGCCGAAATTGTCCGCCAGCTCGTCCAGGTGGCGGCGTGAGCGCAGCATCCACAGGTCTTCGCGGCGCGAGAGGGCGACCTGATCGGCATTCTCCCGCAGATGGATCAGCGAGGCGCGGAATTCGGCCTCGCGGTCGAGCTGATCATAATTCATGCGGATCAGCGGCTGGCCCAGCCGGTAGGTCAGCCAGGTGCCCGCGCTGGCATACAGCAGCGCGACGCCGAACAGCAGCGGGCTGATGGTCCACAGGACCCCGGAAAAGGCAATCACCGTCAGCGCCCCGTTCAGCAGCATGAGGGTGAACGACAGGGTCGTGGTGGTGAAGGCCCGGACGTCCTCGGCGATGCGCTGGTCCGGGTTTTCGGGCCCGTGGTTATCCTCCAGACGCCAGAACACCCGATGGTCGGCGTAGCGCTGGTAAATTCGCCAGGTCAACCATTTGCGCCACAGCAGGCCCAGGGTTTCCTCAAGATAGCGCTGCAGCACCGACACCAGCGTCAGGGCTGCGAACACGGCCACGGTCAGCAGCGCATAGCGCCAGAAGTGGGGGCGGTCATGGTCGGCGATGGCGGTCATGAAGTCGCGCCCGACGTAGCTGTTGAGCACGTTCAGGCCGCTGATGATCAAGAGGAACAGGCACAGCCCGCTGAACAGCGCGACGGCTTTGCGTCCGACCTCGGCATCGGCGGTGATGTCGCGGAACAACTGGAGGATGTGCTGCAGGGTTTCGCGTTGCGGTAGCAGGCGGGTACGCATGTCAGCTCCTCATCCGGTGCACATCAAGGTTACCGCGGGCCCGTCAGAGGGACGGTGGCCGTTCATGGCTGGCCTGCCGTGGCAGGAGCGGGCGGGGCGGCGGCCGTATCGGCTACCAGACGGGCGAAGGGCGCGCTCATCTGCTCCTGCAACTGGTCGCCGTCGCGGACGATGAACAGCGCCTTGAGCTGCTCCTGCTCGGCAATCCGTGCGCCTTCGGTTTCGCCTACGCAGAGCAGCGCGGTCGACCAGGCGTCGGCCAGGGTGGGGTCTTCATGCAGAACCGTGGTGGACAGCAGGCGGTGGGTGACCGGCCGGCCGGTTTTGGGGTTGATGATGTGGGAATACGATTGGCCACCCGACTCGAAGAAATTGCGGTAGGTGCCGGAGGTCATCACGGCCATGCCCTGTGCCTCCTGCAGATCGACGACCCGCTGGACTTCACGCGCCATCGGCGTCGGCTTCTCGATGGCGACCCGCCACGGCGAGCCATCGGCCTTGGTGCCCTTGACCTTCATCTCGCCGCCGATTTCGGCCAGGTAGTGCTGGATGCCCCGGTTTTCCAGCGTCTGCGCGATCACCGCCACGGTGTAGCCCTGGGCGATCGAGTCGAGGCTGACTTCAAGCTTCGGGTCTTGCTTGCGCAGCCGCTTGCCTTCCAGGTCGATGTCGAGTTTGTGCATGCCGACATGGGCGAGCGTGGCGCGAATGTCGGCGTCGGCTGGCACCGCCTGCTGGTGGCGGGCGAAGCCCCATAGGTCGAACAGCGGCTTGACGGTCAGGTCGTAACAGCCGTCGGTGCGGTCATGAATGTCCCGTGCCACGCTGACCAGGTGCAGGAGGGCGGACGAGACCGGCTGCCATTCGGTCGTCTGCTGCTGGTTGAAACGGGAGATCGCGGAGTCTTCGCGCCAGTTGGACAACTCGGCATCGATCAGCTGGAACACGGCCTCGATGTCGAGCTTGAGTTCCTCGCTGGACAGATCGAGCCCCCGGGTGACGGCCTTGATGTGGTAAGTCGTGCCCTGCACGCTGCCGGACAGGTTGATTTCGGACGCTGGCTGGCAGGCGCCGAGGCTCAGGGCGAACAGAAGCAGGGTAAGGGTGCGGATGGTCATGGCGTTGGCATTGCGTTAGGGGTGCGGCATTTTAGCGCGCGGGGCATTTGAATAATCCCCCGGGGCGCCGGATACTGCCCAAATTCCTGACCGACCGGGCCAAAAGCAGCATGACAGCAAACGAAACCTGGGGATTGCCTCCCATCATCATGGCCTTGTTGTTGACCATCGGCATGAGCCTGCTGCTGGGACTGGGCTTGCGCGAGTATTACCTCGTCAACCAGAAGCGCATCGTGTTTGGCACGACCCGCACGTGCATGCTGATCGGCCTGCTGGGCTTTGTGCTGTTTCAGCTTCAGGACGGTGGGCTGCCCTATCTGTGCGGGTTGCTGGTGCTGGGCTTCTGGCTGGGGCTGTTCTACCGCTACAAGCTGGCTCAGCAGCAAACCGGCCTGATTGGTTTGTTACTCGCCTTGATGAGTTACACCATCGGGCCGGTGAGTCTGACGCTGCCCTACTGGTTCCTGCTGCTGTATGTGATCGCCGCGCTGTTCATTCTCAATGCCAAGGAGAATATCCACCTGCTGACGCTGCGCATGGCCAATGAGGAGATCATTACCCTGGCCAAGTTTCTGGTGCTGTCGGGGGTGATCCTGCCGTTGACTTCGCGTGAGCCGCTGGCACCGTTTCTGCCGGTGTCGATGCATCAGACCTGGCTGGCGGTGGTGGTCATCAGCGGCATCTCCTATCTCAGCTATCTGGTGCATACCTACCTTTTGCAGGGGCGGGGCGTGCTGCTGACGGGGGCGATCGGCGGGCTGTATTCGAGTACGGCGGCCACCCTGATCCTGTCCCGCCAGTCACACCGCTATCCGGCCCGCGCCCAACGTCCGGCCGCGGCAATCCTGCTGGCAACGGGCATGATGTACCTGCGGGTGCTGGCGGTGGTGGCCGTCTTCAATGCCGCGCTGGGGCTGGCCCTGTTGCCCGGCTTTCTCGGGCTGGCGGGTCTGGCGGGTACGCTGGCGGTGTTGCTGAACGGCCATCAGCCCGATCCGGCCGAAATCACGGACGAACGATCAGCGCCCCAAAACCCGCTGGAACTCAGCGCGGCTGTGTTCTTTGCCCTGTCGTTTCTGGTGGTGACCGGTCTGACGCACTTCATCATGGACCACTATTCGGTGCAGGGCCTGAGCTGGATGGCCTTTCTGACCGGCTTCACTGACATCGACCCGTTCGTGCTGGCCCTGGTCAGCGGGCGGTTGACGCCCGATCTCGGCGTGATGGGCAGCGCGATCCTGATGGCGACCGGCAGCAACAACCTGATGAAGGCCGGCTATGTGCTGATGCTGGGCGCCGGTCGCAGCCGCTGGCTGGCCAGCGGAGGGCTGCTGGTTCTGGCCGCAATGACGCTGACGCTGGCCTTGATCGGTTGATTCGCGGCCGGATCTCGCATCGGCGCGCATGAAAAAGGCGGCTGACCTCTTCGGCCCGCCGCCTTGCAGACGTCGCTGTCCCGCCACAGCGGGACGGCACCGCCCCCTCAGTGCTGCATGTTTTGCATCGGGCTCTGATCGCCGGCCGGAGCGCCCGGGGCGCCGGGTGCGCCGCCGCCGGACATGTCATGCCCGCCATGGCCACCCCGGCTGACGCCACCACCACTCTGGCCCGCTCCCATGCCACCACCGCCCGCACCGGCGCTGATGCCTTGCCGCTGCCGCAGGCCGATGGCGCCGCCCGAGGCCTTGGCGATGTTTTCTTCCGACAGGCCGCCGAGCGCAAAGGCGGCATCGACGACCAGACTGGTGATGTCGGAGATGTCCATGCGATCCGCCAGCGGACTGGTCACTACAGCACGCACGATCTGTGACGTGGGGCTGGGCGGCGGTGTCACGACCAGCAGGATCGGATAGGTGGTGCCGGCCGGCACGGTGATGGCAAAGTGATTGTTCTGCCCATCCAGCGTCTGAGTCAGGATGATCCGGTCGTTCTTGTCCTTGACCTCCAGCTTGCCTTCGCTGATCGGACCATGCACGTCGGAGATGAAGCCTTCGATTTTGGCTTCGGCGCTCATGTTGGAGCTGCTGCTGCTGGAGGATCCGCCGCCGCTGTCGCAACCGGTGACGAGTGCGCCCGCCAGGGCAATGGACAGGGCGCAGAGGCCGGTCCGGAGCATGGATTCTGTTTTATTGGCTTTTATTTTCATGGGTTTACCGGTATCCAGTTTCAGTGTCTCGTCGAAAACGCCCGGGATACCCCGCCCGGGCCCTGAGCGAACGGCCAATGCGGCTGCCCGCTTGCCGCTCTACAAATGCACTGCGTTTATAGCATATAGCTACCCGCCGCGACATTGGCCAGAATCAAGCAGAGATCCGTTAGACCGATCGTGAGGGGAGCATGAAGATTCATCATCTGCAGCCGGCCGACGTGCTGCAAAGTCTGCATACCCGGCAGGAGGGGCTGTCGCCGCACGAGGCGGCGCGTCGCCTGCGCGAATATGGCCCGAACCGGCTGGCGGAGGCGCGGCGGACTCCGCTCTGGCTGCGGCTGTTGCGCGAGTTCACGCATTTTTTTGCCCTGTTGTTATGGTCTGCAGCGGCGCTGGCCTTCATGGCCGATTGGCAGGCGCCGGGGCAGGGGATGGCAACGCTGGGCTGGGCCGTCATCGGTGTCATTCTGATCAACGGCGGCTTTTCCTTCTGGCAGGAATACCGCGCCGAGCGCGCCATTGAGGCGCTGCAGCGGCTGTTGCCGTTGCAGGTGAAAGTGATCCGGGCCGGCGAGTTGCACCTGATGGAAGCCGACGGGCTGGTGCCGGGGGATGTCATCCTGCTGCAGGAGGGCGACAACATTCCGGCCGATGCGCGACTGATCGAGAGCGTGAGTCTCAGGGTCAACAACGCCACCGTTACCGGCGAGTCACGACCGCAGGCGCGGGATGCAGAGGCCTGTAGCGAAGAGACCCTGATTCATGCCAGCAATGTGTTGCTCACCGGTACCGCGGTGGTGTCGGGGCATGGGAGAGCGGTGGTCTTCCATACCGGCATGCGGACCGAATTCGGCAAAATCGCCGCCTTGACGCAGCGCGTAGGCGAGGTCCTGTCGCCGTTGCAGGTCGAGATCATCCGCCTGAGCCGGATCGTCGGCGTGCTGGCGGTGGGGTTGGGGGGCGCATTCTTTCTGCTGGGGCGCATGGCGGGTTTGCCCTTCTGGCAGGATGTCGTCTTTGCTATCGGCATCATCGTTGCCAACGTGCCCGAAGGGTTGTTGCCAACCGTGACGTTGTCGCTGGCCATGGCCACCCAGCGCCTGGCGCGGCGCAAGGTACTGATCCGTCATTTGCCGGCGGTGGAAACGCTGGGTTCGGCCACAGTGATCTGCACCGACAAGACCGGAACGCTGACGCTCAACCGCATGACGGTCCGGCAGCTGTTTCTCGGAGGGGAAATGCGGGCGATCGATCAGGTCGATGCGGAACAGACGGCCACCTATGCGCCGCTGTGGGCTTGCGCACGGCTCTGTCAGGATCTGAAGCGGACCGGTACCGGTTCGGAGCAGCGATGGCTCGGCGATCCAATGGAGGTGGCGCTGGTCGAGATGGCCGAACGGCTTGCGCCGGTTGCCGCCGAGTGGCAGCGTGCGGGAGATTGGCCATTCGATACCGACCGCAAACGCATGACGGTGGCCTGCGATGGGCCCGAAGGTCGTTTCAGCTTCACCAAGGGTGCGCTGGACACGGTGCTGCCCTTGTGTACCCGGGTCCTGACGGCGACCGGTGTGGTGAATCTGGATACGGCGGGCCGCGCGCTATGGCAGCAGGCCGAGCGGCAGATGGCGGAGGCGGGGTTGCGGGTGCTGGCGCTGGCGTATCGGGCGGTGGAGGCCGGGGCGGATACCGCGGACTGGGAGCGTGACCTGATCCTGGTCGGGCTGGTGGCGCTGGAGGATCCGCCGCGTCCGGAGGTGCCGGCTGCCATCCGGCGCTGCCACGCGGCGGGTATCCGGGTCATCATGGTGACCGGTGATCACCCGCACACGGCGCTGGCCATCGGCCGGGAAATCGGCATGATCCGGGGCACGCAGCCGCAGGTGCTGAGCGGGGAGCAGCTGCT
This sequence comes from uncultured Methylococcus sp., assembly GCA_964344495.1. Lineage (GTDB taxonomy): Bacteria > Pseudomonadota > Gammaproteobacteria > Methylococcales > Methylococcaceae > UBA6136. The sequence goes on along the minus strand of CAYFNI010000010.1, from coordinate 9,057 downwards.
GCGCCTGTCCGACACCCAACTCCAGCTGGCGCTGGATCATGAGGACATTCTGTTTGCCCGGCTGGGCGCCGATCAGAAGATGCGCATTGTTGAAGCCCTGAAACGCAAGGGGCAGATCGTGGCCGTGACCGGTGATGGCGTGAACGATGCGCCGGCCCTGAGAAAGGCTGACATTGGCGTGGCCATGGGCGTCAATGGAACCGATGTCGCCAAGGAGTCCGCTGACATGATTTTGCTGGACGACCATTTTGCCGGCATCGTCGCAGCCGTTGAGGAGGGACGGGCCGTGTTCGGCAATCTCCGCAACTTCATCACCTATATCCTGACATCGAACATTGCCGAACTGGTGCCGTATCTGGCCTTTGCGCTGCTGGGCATTCCCTTGCCGCTGACCGTGATCCAGATCCTGCTGGTCGATCTGGGCACGGACATGATTCCGGCACTGGGTCTGGGGGCCGACAAGCCTGATCCGACTGCGATGCAGCATCCTCCCCGGTCACGGGATGAAAAATTGCTGACGGTTGCCCTGTTGTTGCGCGCCTATCTGTTTCTGGGGGTGCTGGAAGCGGCGCTGTCGATGGCGGCCTATTTTTATGTGCTGCACGCCGGTGGCTGGCAGTACGGGCAGGCGCTGGCAAGCGACGATCCCCTGTACAGACAGGCGACCACGGCGTGCCTGTCGGCCATCATCGTCGGACAGATGATCAACGTCTTTTTGTGCAAGCAGGCGGGCGTGCCGCTGCTGCGCACCTCATGGTTCAACAATCGCCTGATCTTGCTCGGTGTGGCCGTCGAGCTGGTTCTGATTCTATGGATCGATTACACCGGTCCGGGGCAGGAGGTGTTCGGGACGGCCGATCTGAGTCTTGATGCCTGGGGGTTCATTCTGGCAATGGCGCCGCTGATGGTCGTATGCGAGGCCGTGCGGCGTTGGCTGGTCGTCGGTTATCGGGGTTGGCGGGGTGCAGATGGGACCGAGACCTGAGTGACACGGGCGGGAAATGCCTTGAACCTTGGCGCCCGTCCGGGTGTAATGGTGACGAGTCTGAACTTTACCCGGAGAGTCCCCCATGATTCAGGTCACTACCCTGGCCAAACTGCCCGCCCCCTACAAGGTGCTGTTTACCGGCTTTTTGCTGGTGATCGGTGTCGGACTGCTGATGGCCGGATTCCAGATCATGGAGACGCACGGGAAGGCTGATGGCAAGCCGGGTCTGTCGATTGACGATATTGTCTACAGCTACTACGGCAACCACAGCGGATCCAAGCTGGAGTCAATGCTCAAGGGCCAGATGAAAGCCATGGCGCCGGACGAGGTCCGGTTTCGACTGATCCAGTGGGCGCGCGACGGTGCGACGCTGAAAGACTGGAACACCGAGATCAAGCCGCTGGTGAACCAGTATTGCGTGGCGTGTCACGCGCCGGGTTCAGCCTTGCCCGACTTCACCCAGTACGAAAACATGCAGAAGGTGTCCGAAATTGATCACGGCGCCAGTATTGCGTCCCTGACCCGGGTGTCTCACATTCATCTGTTTGGCATTGCCTTCATCTTCCTGTTCGTGGGCTGGATTTTCGGCATGGCCGAGTTCCCGATGCGCTGGAAGCTGATGCTGATTTCGACCCCCTTTGCCTTCCTGATACTGGACGTGCTGTCGTGGTGGTTGACCAAGCTGATGCCAGCCTTTGCCTGGCTGACCATGATCGGCGGTATCGGCTACAGTCTGGCGTCCTCCGTCATGATCTTCACCGCGCTGGTGCAGATGTGGGTGCCGCGTGACAAGTGGCCGTCCTTCTGGACCCGGCTCCCCACATCCAGGCATTAATGCCGGCGTGCCCGGCGGGCTCCCACGCCCGCCGGGTTAAAGCGTGAAACGGACGTTGCCGACCAGCATCCCCGGTACCCGGGAGCCACCGACGGCGCGCTGGCCGTAGGTGTCGGTCGCCATCCGTGTCTCGGTGGCGTCGGTGACCGCCTCAAGTTCGGTTCCGAACAGGCGGTACAAGCTTTCGTCGAAACGCAAATCCTGGATCGGCGCGACAATCTCGCCTTGTTCAACCCAGAAGCAGGCATAGCGGGTCATGCCCGTGATGCGGGCACTGTGGTGATCACTCCAGTTAAGGTAGTGCAGGTTGCCAATGAATAGCCCGGTGCCCAGCGTCGACAGAATGGCGCTGTCGCTCAGGTTGCCGTTGGCCATGTCGGCGGAACGCAGCCCCTCGCCGGGATCAGCGCCATTGGCGGGTACACCATACTCTTGGCCGGAGCGGGAACTGACCAGCAGGTTCTGAAGCGCGCCGTGCTCGATCACCGACAGTTGCGCCGGAGCCATTTCGCCAAGGCTGTTGAATCGGGGCGAAAGTCCCAGATCGAAGTTTTCCCGCAGCGAGAAGTGAGGCGAAAGCCGGGTATCGCCCCGGATCAACTGGGCGAGGGCCGAATCGCCCTTTTTCCAGGCACTGTAGCTAACGCCGCCCCAGGAAAACATGTGGATCATGGCATCGACGGCAGCGGGCGCGAAATAGGCGCGGTAGTCGCCGGGGGTCACTGCGTGGCTGTCGCGCTCCAGCAGCGTGAGTCGCTGGCGGTCGGCGGCGAGCGTGACGGCAAACCGGGCCGGACTCCAGTCATGCCCGGCATACTGGCCCTTGACGGCCTTGTTGTCGCCAGCGGCATTACGGGTGAAGAGCGAGTAATCGAGGCAGAAGCTGGTGGTGGCAAAGACATGCCGCATGCCGGCCGAATTACGGCTGGCGCGGATCTGGCGGCCGCCGGCATAGAGTCCGCTGAAATCGGTCGTGCCGCTTTCGCGCGCGATCTGCGCCAGCAGGTCGGTCAGCGTCGGCAGCTGGCCGGGGTGAATCTCCTGGCTCTGGCCGTGATCGACGACCGGCACGACGAAGGGATCGTCGGGTAGAACCTTTACCTCCTCCCGGGCCTGACTGAGCAGCGACAGGGCGATCGCCCGATCCCGGTCGACATGGCCGGTGACGTCGAAAGTCAGCGTCAGTCGCCGCGAGGCGGTCTGATAGCGCAATGTGTAGCGGCCTTGTTCGACGGTCGTGGTTTGCCTCACCCGAGCCTGATTCAGGCGCAAGTACAGCTGAGCCTCGCCGGACAGGCTGACGGTCAGCGCTTCGTCACCGCTCAAGTGTTCAAAGCAGGCATTGCAGACCGATTCGAAGTGGTACAGGCAGTTGTCGATGAACTTCATCATGCGCCACCCCCAAACACCTGTACGCCCCGGAACAGGCAAGCCGGCGAGGCATGGCCGACGCGGATGATCTGGTTGGGTTCGCCCTTGCCGCAGTAAGGGGTGCCGTAGGTGCGGAAGGTGTCGGCATTGCCGACTGCCGCCAGCGAGTGCCAGAAGGGCAGGGTGACGCCGCGGTAGTTGGGATTCTTGAGGGTGCGGGTCAGGCGCCCCTCTTCGATCAGACGGGCGTATTCGCAGCCGAACTGGAATTTGTTGCGGTAGTCATCAATCGACCAGGAGCGATTTGCTTCCATGTAGACGCCGCGCTCGACTTGGCCGATCAGATCCTCGAAGCGGCTGCTGCCGGGTTCGAGGTTGATGTTCGCCATGCGGTCGATGGGCGCGCGGTTCCAACTGGAGGCACGAAAGTTGGCTACGCCCGGTAACCCAAGGCGGCTCTGGCTTTCGAGGCCGCCGAGGCCGCGCAGCAGCCGTCCTTCACGGATCAGGTATTCGGGGCTGGCGGGGGCGCCGCCGTCGTCGAAGGCGTACGCGGCGAATTCGCCGGAGCGGTCAGGATCGAAGGTGACGTTCATCAGCGGGCTGCCGTATTGCAGCTGCCCAAAGTCCTCGGGTTTGACGAAGCTCCAGCCGGCGTAATTGCGTTCGTCACCCAGAATGCGGTCAAGCTCCAGCGGATGGCCGATGGATTCGTGAATCTGCAGCAGCATCTGATCCGGCGCCAGCACCAGATCCAGCGTCTCATCCGGGCAGTTGTCCGCGTCCAGCAGTTCCAGTGCCTCCAGCCCGACCCGCTGACATGCTTCGTAGAGAACGTCCCAGTCGAAGGCGTCGAGTCCGGTTTGCCAGCAGCGGGCATGCGGACCGTTGAGGCTGCGTTGCTGGGTTTGGCCTTGGTGGTGGGCGATGGCACCGAAATGCTGTCCTGACATCAGGAACCTTTGGGTGATGTCGCTGCCACTGGTGGACACATAGGCCATGTGGGTTTCGATCAGGGTGGCTTCGGCCACGGCGGTGACGATTTTGTCCGATACCTTGAGCCGGCGGCTGGCTTCGATCAGGTGGTCGCTGAATTCGCCCAGACTGACGCTGTCGAGCCAACGGTGGGCGGGTGAGGTGTAGTGGCCCCGGTGGGCCGGCCGCACGGTCGGGCTGAAGGTGCTGGCGCGCAGGGGGGCCGTGTCGCGGGCATGGCTCACCGCCCGTCGTGCTGTCGCCAGCAGGCTGCTGGGGGACAGGTCGCTGGTGGCCGCATAGGCAATCTGGCCATCGACCAGGGCCTCGATCATGAGGCCGCGTTCGAAGTTGATCGAGTTCTGTTCCGGCCGGCCGTTGCGGGCCGAGCGGTGATGCGTATTTTCTTCGACATAGCGAATGGCGAGCCAGTCGGCTTCATCGTGCAGCAGTTGAATGGCAGCCTGAGGGTCGAAGGCAGGCCAGTCGGGGCGGGTGTCCAGCGTCGGGGGCATAAGCATCTCGTGTATGCGTTGTTCGTGAAAACTGAGAGTCATACCATTGGGCGAAAGTTCTCCGCTGGGTATACGCAAACTCCGCTAGCCGATGTCGTTCGGCCCGTTGCGCCAGGTCGCGGCTACGCCGGGGTCCTGCCCGCAGGTCGGGCAGGGCCGTCCGTAACCGGCGCTAGTTGGCGGGTTTGTAGATCGGGTGGTGGGGGTGACTGTGGGCGAGCTTGACCGGCGGCTTGGCCTGCGTGATCGCGAAGATTTCCCGGGTGATCTGATCGTAGAGCTCGGGGGTCCAGTCCGGCAGGCTCGGGTGGCTGGTGTCCAGCGGGCGCAGGCGGGGGTCGCTGGGGGCGATGACGACCTTGATGTTGCGGGTGCCTACGTGCGCGGCCAATACGAACAGTTCTTCGATGGCGGCGTCGCCCATGGCCAGACAGCCGGCCGATACGCTTTTGCCATGAATGAAGATGTCGCCGCCGAGATCGCTGCGGCCATCGTCCTCGGCGTGGTCCAGATCGAACTGGTTGGGGTAGTCCACCTTCATGGAGAGATGGTAGTTGCTGTTCGGGTTGAGGCGCGAGATCTGGTAAATGCCCTCCGGCACCTGGCGGTCGCCCTGACGCAGCTTGGGTCCGCGCATACCACTGGCTGCCTTGATGTGATAGGTGCGGACCAGTTTGAATCTGGCACCGGCGTCACGGGCCCACAGTTCCATCTTGCGTTCGTCCTTGATGGCGAGGAGGACGATTTCGGTCGGCGGATAATTGACGCCGGCCTTGCGGAAATAGGGTTTGAGCTGATCCAGCGCCGCCGGCGCAAAGGCGAACAGCACATCGTCCACCGAACGTGAGCCTTTGGGGAAGCTGTACGAGGGCGATATGGCCGTATCCAGCGGAATTTGCAGGTAGCGGCGAGGTTGCTTCGGTTTGCTGGATACCGGTCGGGTGGCCACTACCTCCGGGGTTGTGGCGCAGCCAGTCAGTCCGAGGCTGATCACGATCAGGATGAGAACGCTTGATACCTTACGCATCAGGGGTTTGGCTCCATGTTAAGCAGGGTGAAAGGGGGCCGGATGGCAGCGAGGGCCGGAGTGATCGCTGGGCGGCGGGAACTCCGCCGGCAGGGTGCGCATGCAGCGCTCGCCGGCTTTCGGGTGCCATCCGGAGGCGGGCCGCCTGGTGGGGCAGCCCCCGGGGGGGGTGATGACTGTTTTCCCAAGGGCTCTGCGGCTACGCGGCTTGGGTCGGCAACCGTTCAAATCGTCGGGTTCAGGCGTGATCGCTGCGCCAGTCGAACGCGGTCAGGCAGATTCCTTGCGGCCGTAGTGGCTGTCGACGTACTTCTCGACCAGTGCCTGAAATTCTTCGGCAATTCGCTCGCCCTTCAGGGTCACGGTCTTGATGCCGTCCTCGTACACGGGCGCGACCGGGTCTTCCCCGGTGCCGGGCAGGCTGATGCCGATGTGGGAGTGCTTGCTTTCGCCGGGTCCGTTGACGACGCAGCCCATGACGGCCACCTGCATGTCTTCCACGCCGTGGTAGACCTTTTTCCATTCCGGCATTTTGTGGCGGATGTGGCTCTGGATGTCCTGCGCCAGCTGCTGGAAATAGGTGCTGGTGGTCCGGCCGCAGCCGGGGCAGGCAGTCACCAGCGGCAGGAATGAGCGGAAGCCCATGG
>CAYFNI010000010.1:647-2689 GCA_964344495.1 uncultured Methylococcus sp. | reverse complement strand
TCTGCAGGATTTCCTGGGCAACGATCACTTCCAGGGTGCGGTCGTTGTGGACGGGTTCCGGTGTCAGCGAAACACGGATGGTGTCGCCGATGCCTTGCTGCAACAGCACGCCCAGCGCCGCGCTGGAGGCCACGATGCCCTTGGAGCCCATGCCGGCTTCAGTCAGACCGAGGTGCAGGGCGAAGTCGCAGCGGGCCGAAAGGGCCTCGTAGACGGCGATCAGTTCCTGCACGCGGCTGAGCTTGCAGGAGATCACGATGCGGTTCTGCGGCAATCCCAGTTCCATGGCGCGGTGGGCGCTTTCGAGCGCCGAGGTGATGACAGCTTCGCGCATGACATGTTCGAGCGGCGCCGGGTCGGCCAGTTGGGCGTTTTCGTCCAGCAGCCGGGCCAGAACCGACTGATCGAGGCTGCCCCAGTTGACGCCGATGCGTACCGGCTTGTCATAGCGGCAGGCAAATTCGATCATCTGAGCAAATTGCGGATCGCGCTTCGAGCCGCGCCCGACATTGCCGGGATTGATGCGGTATTTACCCAGTGCCTCGGCACAGGCGGGGTATTTTTCGAGCAGCTTGTGGCCGTTGAAGTGGAAGTCACCGATGATCGGCACATGGCAGCCTTTGGCGTCCAGTTGCTCACGGATTCGAGGGACAGCCTCGGCCGAGGCCTCGTTATTGACCGTGACGCGAACCAGTTCCGAGCCGGCGCGGGCGAGTTCGTAAATCTGTTGGACCGTGCCGGCGATGTCCGCCGTGTCGGTGTTGGTCATGGACTGGACGACAATCGGGGCGCCGCCGCCGATCTGAATGTCTCCGACTTTGACTCCTACGGTGTTTTTGCGAGCGATCATGGCTGAAACCTGAAATGCAAGTGTGATTCGATCGGCGGGATTTTACAGGGAACCGGCTGAGTTCGAGAGCCTGCAAGGGAATTTGTGCGTTGCCAGGCCGAAAACACGGTGCCGCGAAATCCGTGATTTATGCCATGGAACGGGCGATGGCGAAGATTTCTTCGGCGTCCAGCACCAGATTGTTGGCCTCGAACAGTCGGGCAATGCAGGCCCGGTGCAGCGCCAGCTTGAGGGTGCCGAAGCCAATCGCGCCCCAGACCTTTTTTCCGAACCGATCGACGCCCCGATCCATCATCTCGATGCCGCCAATCCCCAGTGGCGGGGTGGCGTTGGCATCGGCCAGTAGTTCAAGCGTCGGGTGATCCTGCCAATGTTCCGGATGGAGCAATTCGACGCCCGTGGCCCCGGTGGCGATGACCACGTCGGCCTGTTCAATGGCGTAGCCGCGGTCATCGCAGTCATACGCCTGGACGGGGATGACCTCGACGCCGAAGCGGGACTTGATCTCCTGAGCAGCATGCTCGGCGCGCGCCTGTTGGCGGCTGGTGAGGGTGATCTGCGTCGCGCCGGCGTGGGCCAGCATCACTGCAGCCCGCTGGCCGACCGGGCCGGTACCGGCCAGCACGACGGCGCGGCGGCCCTGGAGGGGGCCGCTGGTCAGCAGTTTGGCGACAGCCGCCGCGGCCGTTGTGTTGCTGCCGTTGCTGTCGAGCATGACGGAAACGCGAAAATCAGCGAAGAACCGCTTTTGCACCGCTTCAAACAGCGCTTGCCCGGCCTGCATGTCGCTGCCGCCGACGAAAATGGCGGTGTTCTTTTTGTCTTTCGGTGGGCGGGTGAAGATAGTGCCGTCAACCAGTGGGGCGACCGTTTCGGGCGTCAGGCCAGCATGACCAATGACATGATCAGCGCCGCCGTCATAGGCCACCACGGCATCAAAGACCGATGGGTGCAGGTCGGTGTCAAACTGGAACAGGAGTTTCTTCATCGGGGCAGGTAGGCGTTCATGGCCCGGCCAGAGCGAGATTCGCTCCAGACTTGGCGGAGTCGAGGTTGGTCGCCAAGTTACCTGACTCGTTCTGGCATGGCAAATCAGGGGGGATGGGCGCGTTTATAATGGCGTGGCTATTCACCTTGCTGTATCGGTCCGCAGGAGCATGACGGCATGATCAAAGACACCTCCATCGAGCAA
>CAYFNI010000010.1:0-637 GCA_964344495.1 uncultured Methylococcus sp. | reverse complement strand
ATTATGCGTCGGTCGAAGAGGAGATGACACAGGTTCTGGCGCAGGCTGAAGGGTGGCGTGAGGGACTGCTGACCATGGTGCGGGCCGAGGTGGAGGCCTTTGATCAGGTGATGGCGGCCTACGGCATGCCGCGCGCGACGGATGAGGAGCAACAAGCCCGCTCTGCCCGGATCCAGGAGGCTCTGAAGGTGGCGACGCGTGTGCCGTTGGACTGTGCCCAAGCCTGTGCCGAGGTGGTGAGGCTGAGTCGCAGCGTGGCGGACCATGGCAACACCAATGTCATCAGCGATGCCGGCGTGGCGGTGGTGGCCGCTCACGCCGCGCTCCGGAGCGCGGCCTTGAACGTGCACGTCAACACGGGAGCCATCAAGGATGAGGCATTCGTGGCCAGCAGTCTCGACCGGCTGGGACAGATCATGGCCAGTGTCGATACGCCCAGCCAGCGTATCTATGATGATGTGCTGGCGAAACTTTGAAGAGTCGCTGGTCACCAGCGTGAAGCGATGGGATTGACCATTCGAAAGAGCGTCGTTATAATGCGCGGTCTTGATGGTTCGCCCAGCGGCTTTTCAAGAGAAAGCACAACGGGGTATAGCGCAGTCTGGTAGCGCGTCTGCTTTGGGAGCAGAATGTCGGG
>CAYFNI010000009.1:33106-33455 GCA_964344495.1 uncultured Methylococcus sp. | reverse complement strand
ATCCTTGATGACGGCGGCGACGCCACCCTGCTGTTGCATCTGGGCGCCCGGGCCGAGCAGGATGCGGCGGTGCTGGCCCATCCCGGCTCCGAAGAAGAGCGCGTCCTGTTTGCCGCCATCAAGGCCAAACTCGCCACGGATGGCACCTGGTACTCGACCCGCCTTGCGGCCATTCGCGGCGTGACCGAAGAAACCACCACCGGCGTGCACCGCCTCTACCAGATGCACGCCCGCGGCGAACTGAAATTTCCCGGCATCAACGTCAACGATTCCGTCACCAAATCCAAATTCGACAATCTCTACGGCTGCCGTGAATCGCTGGTCGATGGCATCAAGCGCGCCACTGACG
>CAYFNI010000009.1:4724-33096 GCA_964344495.1 uncultured Methylococcus sp. | reverse complement strand
AAGGGCCGACTGGTGAATCTGGGCTGCGGCACGGGCCACCCGTCCTATGTCATGTCCTCCAGCTTCGCCAACCAGACCATCGCCCAGATCGAACTGTGGACCGAGCGCGATTCCGGCAAATACCCGGTCGGCGTCTACACCCTGCCCAAGCATCTGGACGAAAAGGTCGCCCGCCTGCAGCTGAAGAAGCTCAATGCCCAACTGACCGAGCTGACGGCCGAACAGGCGGCCTACATTGGCGTATCGCAGCAGGGCCCCGACAAGCCGGAGCACTACCGCTACTGATGGCTGCGGGCGCTGCCGGGCGGCGCCCGACACGTATGCTCAACCGGCGGACGGGCAGCGGCCCGTCCGCCCCCCTGCTTCCTCTGGACTGCCATGGAATCCCAACGCAAACACCCCCGCATTTTCAGCATGGAGTTCTTTCCACCGCGAACCCCCGAGGCGGAAGAATCCCTTCACCGCACGCTCGCCCGACTGGCGCCGCTGAAGCCGCGCTTCTGCTCGGTCACCTTCGGCGCAGCCGGCTCGACGCGCGAAAAAACCTTCGAGACCGTCTGCACGCTGCAACAGTCGCTGGGCCTCGAGGCCGCGCCGCACATCTCCTGCATCGCCTCGACCCGCGACAACATCCGCGAGGTGCTGCTGGCCTACAAGGGCCAGGGCATCCGCCACCTGGTCGCGCTGCGCGGCGACATGCCATCCGGCATGCTGTCCGCCGGCGAATTTCGCTATGCCAATGAACTGGTGGCCTTCATCCGGGCAGAAACCGGCGATCATTTCCAGATCGAGGTTGCCGCTTACCCGGAAATGCACCCGCAGGCACCCAACCTCGAGACCGACCTTGCGAATTTCAAGCGCAAGGTGGATGCCGGCGCCAACAGCGCCATTACCCAATACTTCTTCAACGCTGAAGCCTATTTCCGCTTCATCGACGACTGCGAAAAACGCGGTATCGACATTCCGATCGTGCCTGGCATCATGCCGATTACCAATTACACCCAGATCTCCCGTTTCTCGGACATGTGCGGTGCCGACATTCCCCGCTGGATGCGGAAGCGGCTTGAGGGGTTCGGTGATGACCGCGCCTCGATTCGCGCCTTCGGCCTTGAGGTCATCTCCGACCTCTGCCAGCGTCTGCTGGAGCAGGGTGCGCCCGGACTGCATTTCTACACCCTGAATCAGGCCGATGCCGTGCTCGGCATCTGGAGCCATCTGGGACTGGAACACCCCGGCTGAGACGTGTGGTACCTTGATCACCCCGTGTCGGCTTTACGGCCCGCGAGGGGCGGCGCGAACATCCGTTGCGGACCGTGACCGGCATGTTCATCCTCATTCACGCTGGCGAGGAGACACCACCATGGGCTTGCTCGATTTCGTCATGGAGATTGGCCATCATCTGTTCAGTCGCGGCGATGAGAAAGCCGCCGAAAAAATCAGGACGCACCTGCTGGCTGACAACCCCGGCATCGTCGGACTGACCGTCAGCTATGAAAACGGGTTCGTCACCCTCGGCGGCAGCGCCCAAACCTGGGAGAGCGTGGAAAAGGCGATTCTTCTGGCCGGCAATATTCAGGGTGTGGGCCGCGTCATCAGCAACATCGGTGTCGCCGAAATCGCCAGTCATGCCCCGCAGGAACTGGGCGGCTCGGCAACCATCCGCTACTACGAGATCCGGCCGGGCGATACCCTGTCGCACATTGCCCGGCAGTTTTACGGCGATGGCGCCCAGTACCCCAAAATTTTCGAAGCCAACCGTGAAGTGATCAAAGATCCCAACACGATCTTTGTCGGCCAGAAAATCCGGATTCCTGCCTGAGGCCCGGCCGCCCACATCACCCGACCCATTCCCCACCGAGCATGTCCCTGCCTGACTGGTCCGCCCGCGATCTCGCCGTCCTCTGGCATCCATGTACCCAGATGAAGGATCACGAATCGCTGCCGATGATCCCCATCCGGCGCGCGCAGGGGGTGTGGCTGGAAGACTATGACGGCCGCCGTTATCTGGATGCCATCAGCTCCTGGTGGGTCAACCTGTTCGGCCATGCGCACCCCTACATCAATGCGGCGCTGAAAGACCAGCTCGACACACTGGAACACGTCATCCTGGCCGGCTTTACCCACCGACCTGCGATTGAACTGGCCGAACGCCTCACCGCTTTGGCGCCGGCGGGACTCACGCGTTGCTTCTACGCCGACAACGGCTCCTCGGCGGTGGAAGTCGCGCTCAAGATGAGCTACCACGCCTGGCGCAACCTCGGACACAGCGGCAAAACCCGTTTCATCACCCTCAGCAACAGCTACCACGGCGAAACGCTGGGTGCACTGGCGGTCGGCGATGTCGGCCTGTACAAGGAAACCTATGCGCCGCTGCTGATGACGCCCATCACCGTTCCGAGCCCTGACAGCTATGACCGCGAACCGGGCGTCAGCGCCGCCGAGCATGCCCGCCACCGGTTCAGCGCCATGGAAACGGCACTGGCTCGTCATGCCCACGAAACGGCCGCCGTCATCATCGAGCCCCTGGTGCAATGCGCTGGCGGCATGCGCATGTACGATCCGGTCTACCTTGAACTGCTCCGTGCTGCCTGCGACCGTCATGGCGTGCACCTGATCGCCGACGAAATTGCCGTCGGCTTTGGCCGGACCGGCACACTGTTCGCCTGCGAGCAGGGGCCGATACGGCCGGATTTCATGTGCCTCTCCAAGGGCCTGACCGGCGGCTACCTGCCGCTGTCCTGCGTCCTGACAACCGACGATCTCTACGCCGCCTTCTACGACGAATATGTCAACCAGCGCGCCTTTCTGCACTCGCACAGTTACACCGGCAACGCGCTGGCCTGCCGGGCTGCACTGGCCAGCCTTGACCTGTTCGAGCGCGAGCACACCCTGACCCGCAACCGGACGCTGGCCAGTCGCATGGCCAGCGCCACAGCGGTGCTGGCCGATCACCCGCACGTCGCCGATGTGCGCCAGACCGGCATGATCCTCGCCATCGAACTGGTTCGCGACAAGACGACCCGCGCACCCTATCCCTGGCAGGAGCGGCGCGGCCTGCGTGTCTATCGGCACGCCCTTGGCCGCGGCGTTCTGTTGCGTCCGCTGGGCAACGTCATCTACTTCATGCCGCCGTACGTCATCACGCCCGAGGAGATCGACCTGATGACCCAAGTGGCCGCCGAAGGCATCGACATCGCCACCCGGAGCTGACATGCGCATCGCTCGCTTATGGTTGCCCTTGCCTCTGAACGAGGGCGAAACCCTGCAGCTGGACGAGGACAGCGCACATTACCTGAGGACGGTGCTGCGGCTGAAAAAAGGGTTTGAACTGACGGTCTTCAACGGCCACGGCGGTGAGTTTGCCGCACGGGTCGATACCGCGTGCCGCGAAGGCGTGTGGCTGGCCATCGGCCGCCGGCGCGAACGCGAGGCGGAATCGCCGCTCCTGACCCATCTCGGCCTTGGCATCTCGCGCGGCGAACGCATGGATTACGCCATCCAGAAAGCCGTAGAGTTGGGCGTCAGTCGCATCACACCGCTGTTCACCGAACACTGCGTGGTGCGTCTCGACGACGACAAGAAAGGCACCCGCCACCAGCATTGGCAGAAAATCGTCCGCAGCGCTTGTGAACAATGTGGACGCAACCGCCTGCCGCGGCTGGACGAACCCGCCCGGCTGGACGACTGGCTCGACACGCCGACCGGACTGCGACTGTTTCTGGATCCCGATGCCTCGGCCCGTCTGCAACAGGTACCGGCACCGGCGGGTCAGCTGACGCTGCTGTCCGGCCCCGAGGGCGGATTCTCCGAGCGGGAACGCAACGCGGCCCGTCAGGCGGGATTCACCCCGGTTCGGCTTGGCCCGCGTATTCTGCGCACCGAAACCGCCGTTCTGGCTGCCCTGGCGGCAGCCCAGACGCTGTGGGGCGACTTCCGCGACTGAGCCACGTCAATCGCGGAAATTGGTGAACTGCAACGGCAGGTCCAGATCAGATTGGCGCAACAGCGCAATCGCCTCCTGCAGATCATCGCGTTTCTTGCCAGATACCCGCACCTGCTCGCCCTGAATTGACGCCTGCACCTTCATCTTGCTGTCCTTCAGCAGCTTGATGATCTGCTTGGCCAACGGCGTCTCGATCCCCTGGCGCAGGGTGATGGTCTGCCGGGCCTGACGGCCCGCGCCCTGGGGCGGATCCACCTTGATGCAGAGCAGGTCTACGCCGCGCTTGGCCAATCGGGGCTGGAGAATGTCGCGCATCTGCTGGAGCTGGAATTCGTTCTCGGCGGTCAGCGTAACGACCGCGTCCTTCAGTTCATACTGGGCGCCGGAGCCTTTGAAGTCGAACCGGGTTCCGACTTCACGGTTGGACTGATCCACGGCATTCGCCACTTCGTGCAGATCGACTTCGGACACGATGTCGAAAGAGGGCATGGGCTATCTCCTAGAGGTTTCTGACTTTGCAGATCGCGTCGTACGCTTTCTGTATTTTCTGGGTTTGCTCGGTGGCCTGCTGCATGCGCGCCGGTGATACCCCCTGCGCGGCCAGCTTGTCAGGGTGATGCTGGCTGATCCGCCGCCGATAGGCGCGCTTGATCTCGCTGTCGGACGCCGCCGGCGTCAGGCCCAGCAGACCATACGCCTCGACCAGCGGGGTCTCGCGTGGACGCGGTGGCTCATGGCGCTGCCACTGTTGCTGGCGGCGTTCCTGCCGTTGTTGGTAGGCGGAATCGCGCGGCGGCCGGTCATAGAAACCAGCCAGTCGCCGTTCGGTTTCGAGCCGGGTCTTGATGCCGAAAAACTCATAGCGGGAAAAATCCAGCCGGTCGCACAGGTGCAACAGCGTCTGTTCCTCGACCGGCTGCAGACGGCCATCAGCCAGCGCCACCTCCAACTGCAGACTGACGAACAGTCGCAGCAGCGGGGCATGGTCGCCACAGGTCTGGTAAAACTGATCCAGCACCTGATCGAGCGGAAAGGACTCGCGCTTGCCGTCATTGAACAGATGCATGGCCGACTTGCGCAGCGCTTCGCTCAATCGCATTCGGTCCATGATGGTCCGGGCAGTTTCGATCTCCGCTTCGGACACCCGCCCGTCCAGCTTGGCGACATGGCCCATGACCTGAAAGCTGGCGCCAAAAAATGCCATCTGCACACGCTGATCATGGGCCCCGGCGAAACCGGCACCGTCCAGCTTGAAATCCATCGCCCCCTGATCGAACTGGTGCCCCAGCGCGGCGCCCAGCGCGGCGCCGATCGGTCCGCCCACCACGAAGCCAAATGCACCGCCGATAACTTTGCCGAGCCAGCTCATGATGAAAGGGATGGGAGTAGGGTTGCCATAGCGTCCTGAAACTTACATGATTGCTTGTTTTTCATAAAGCCCATGCCATGAACGCACTCGACACCCTGCACCAAAGCGACCTGCGCTCCCTCACCCTGCGGGCGAGAGGCAAGGTTCGGGACATCTACGATATCGATGCCGAGCACATGCTGATCGTTACCACCGATCGCATTTCCGCCTTCGATTGCATCCTGCCCGACCCGATTCCGGGCAAGGGGCGGGTGCTCACCTCGGTGTCCAATTTCTGGTTCGGCAAACTCGGGCATCAGATACCCAACCAGCTGACCGGACGGGCGTTGAGCGAGGTCATCCCGGATCCCGTCGAGCGCGCCCCGCTGGAGGGTCGGGCCATCGTCGTCAAGAAACTGCAACCGCTGCCGGTTGAAGCCGTGGTGCTCGGCTACCTGATCGGCTCCGGCTGGAAGGAATACCTAGCCACCGGCGCGGTGTGCGGGATCGCGCTGCCGGCCGGGCTGCAGCAGGCCGAACGGTTGCCGGAGGCTCTGTTCACGCCCTCGACCAAGGCTGAACTCGGCGAACACGACGAAAACATCAACTTCGAGCGTACGGTCGAGCTGCTGGGACGCGAGCGGGCTGAACAGGTTCGTGCCGTCAGCCTCGCACTCTACACTGAGGCGGCCGCGTTTGCGCTCCAGCGTGGCATCATCATCGCCGATACCAAGTTCGAATTCGGCCTGGATGCCAACGGCACCCTGCACCTCATTGACGAAGTGCTGACGCCCGACTCCTCGCGCTTCTGGCCGGTGGAACAATACCGCGTCGGCATCAGCCCGCCCAGCTTCGACAAGCAGTTCGTGCGGGATTATCTCGAAAGCCTGACCTGGAACAAGCAACCGCCCGCCCCCCATCTGCCGCCGGACGTGATCCGCAAGACGGCAGAAAAATACCGGGAAGCCGAGGTCACACTGACCCGCGCCTGAGCGCCCTCAGTCAGCGAGCGCCTGTCGCGCCTGCCTGACCCGGTCTATCCGCTCGCGCCGCAAGGCCCGGCCCAGCGCTTCGCCCTGAATCCCCTGCGCCAGCAAGGGCTGCACCGACACAGACAGGGCCGCCTGTTGCGCGCTGCGCAACCAGTCGGCCTGCGGATAGGCCCGCTCCTCGAAGCCGGCGCGGCCCCGGGCATCTGCTTCGCAGGCCAGCAGGAAGGGCGCCAGCGCCTCCGGCTGCCGCAGCGCATCCAGCCGTTGCAGCAGGTCAACCAGCGTGCCGGGACGCAGCGACAGCGCCCGATGGGCATGACCGTGGTAGCGCATCACCTTTTCCGCCAGCTTGCGGTAGGCATTCGGCACCCGCAAACGCTCGCACACACCCGCCAGTGCCGGCAAGCCGAGCTTCTCGTGGCCCCGATGCCGCGGCCAGCGGGCCGGATCGGTCAGCGCCTTGCCCAAGTCATGCGTCAGCGCGGCGAACCTCACCACCGGATCGGGCGACAGTCGCGCCGCCTGATCCAGCACCATCAATGCATGAATCCCGGTATCGATTTCCGGATGGTGCATCGCCGGCTGGGGCACACCGAACAGCGCCTCGACCTCGGGAAATAACCGCTCCAGCGCACCGCAGGCCCGCAGCACCGTGAAAAACACGCTCGGCCGATCCTCGTCCAGCGCCTTCGCACACTCGGCAAACACCCGCTCCGGCACCAGGGCATCCACTTCACCTGCGCGCACCATGGCCTGCATCAGCGCCAGGGTCTCGTCCGCCACCGTGAAGCCCAGCGGCGCAAAGCGGGCTGCAAACCGCGCCAGCCGCAGGATGCGCACCGGATCCTCGCTGAAGGCCGGCGAAACATGGCGCAAACAGCGAGCCTCCAGGTCGCGCAGCCCCCCATAGGGATCGACCAGATGGCCCTCGGCATCTTCGGCCATGGCGTTGATGGTCAGATCGCGGCGGAGCAGATCCTGTTCCAGCGTCACATCCGGCGACGCTTGCACGGTGAACCCGTGATACCCCGGCGCGGTCTTGCGTTCGGTGCGGGCCAGCGCATATTCCTCGCGAGTCTCGGGGTGCAGAAACACCGGAAAATCCTTGCCGACTGGCTTGAAGCCACGTGCCAGCATGGCCTCGGGTGATTCTCCGACCACTACCCAGTCGCGCTCCTTGACCGGGCGCTCCAGCAGCCGGTCACGCACGGCACCGCCGACCAGATAGGTTTTCATGGCATCCTCAGGCGAGTTACTGCTAGCATGGGTCGCATTTTAACGTGAATGCGACGGCCGACCGGCCCATCGCAGCTGCCGATGACATCATGACCGAACCTCTGCTGCTCTACCTTGGCTTCGGCTGCCTCGCCGGCCTGCTGTCCGGCCTGGTCGGTATCGGCGGCGGCATTGTGATCGTGCCGTTTCTGGTCTGGCATTTCGCCGCTCTGGGCTTCGCTGACCATCTGTTGATGGTCATGGCAGTGGCCACCTCGCTGGCGACCATCATCATTACCTCAATTTCCGCCGCCTGGGCGCACCACCGGCGTGGGGCCGTCCTGTGGCCCGTGGTCTGGCTGCTATTGCCCGGCATCATGCTGGGGTCGGCGCTGGGTTCGATCATTGCCGACCTGCTACCCAGCCGCTGGTTCAGGCTGGTGTTTGCGGCCTTCTTGTTGTACGTCGCCCTGCGTCTGCTGATGCAACAGGATCAGGCTCCAGAGACGCTTCAGACGACCGGTCAGCGCCATTTCGGTCTGGCCGGCGCCGTCATTGGCGCCCTGTCGGCCTTGTTCGGCATTGGCGGCGGCACCCTGAGCGTACCGTTCCTGATCCGGCACGGCTATCCGATTCGTAACGCCGTCGCCATCTCATCGGCCTGCGGCCTGCCGATCGCGCTGGTCGGCAGCGCCACCTATGTGGCGTTGGGCTGGCAGGTGGCCGCCCGGCCGGCTGACAGCATTGGCTTCGTGTACCTGCCGGCCCTGATCGGCATCAGCCTCGCCAGTGTCCTGCTGGCCCCCGTCGGCGCCGCGCTGGCGCATCGCTGGCCAACCCACTGGCTGCGGCGGCTGCTCGCGCTGATGATCGCGCTGGGCGGCGGCAAGCTGCTGTGGCAGGCATTGATCTGACTCATCCGGAGGAATCCATGCAACCGCGTGTCGAACTCGAATACTGTACCCAGTGCCGCTGGCTGCTGCGAGCGGCCTGGCTGGCACAGGAACTCCTGACCACGTTCGAGGATGAACTGGGTGGCGTGACCCTGATACCCGGAACCGGGGGCATTTTTGAGGCCCGGCTCGGCGAGGAGGTGCTCTGGTCGCGTTCGCTCGAAGGCCGTTTTCCCGAGGCCAAGGAGCTCAAGCAACGGGTGCGGGATGTCATTGCGCCGGACCGCTCCCTCGGCCATTCAGACCGGCCAACCGCCGGCTGAGCCCCTGGCGTCAGAGGGCCCGACTGAACTCGGCCAAAGCCTGGGTCCAGCAACGCACTGGACGCGCCCATGCCGCCTGATGGTATTGCGCCCGCAAGGCCGGCTCGGTGATCAGCCGGGTCAGCGCGGCGACTGCGGTCTCCGGTTCGGCCAGATCGATCAACCAGCCACTCTCGCCGTGTGCGATCAGCTCGCTGGCCGCCCCCACATCGGTACTGATCGCCGGCAAGCCCATCGCCACCGCCTCCGCCAGCGCCATGCCGTAGGACTCGAAGGCGCTGGCGGTCACGAACACATCCATCTCCGCCAACCACGCAGCCAGTTGCTGCGGCCCGGCCGCGGCTCTGTGCAGGATGCGGTCGTCGAGACCCAGCGCAGCCGCCCGGTCGAACACGCCCGCCGCGTAGCCGGCATCCACCGAGCGGCTGCCGATCAAATACCAGCGCCATTCCGCATCGATCCGGGCCAGCAGTTCCAGCAGCTCGCGCTGTCGTTTCGCCGGCAGGAGATGCGCTACCGTGACCAGCCGCACCGGACCCGGGGCGTGAACATCGGTCCGTCGGAGGGTCCGCGCCCGTAGAAACGCGTCGTCCACACCCGGCTCGCACAGCGCCACCGGCACGGTCGGGTAGCGGGCCCGCAGCGCCGCCGCGATGCCGACGCCGGTCGCCAGCAGGTGGGTCATGGGGCGGACGGCCGCATCGAACTGCTGGCGCCAGCGCTGTCGCTCCGCCGCGTTCAAGAGGGGATTGCTGTCCGGCAACCAATGCACCAGCAGCCCTCGTCGCGCCGGCTGGCGCAGCAGCTCCCCGATGTCGGCCAGAGCGGGCACGAACAGGCTATCCCACAGCACCGCATCAAACCCCGCCAGCGTCAGCGGTTGCCCCACGACCCAGGGTGCCGATACGAGCGGCACACCCCCATCCGCAGCGGCGGCCAGCATTGCCTGATTGTAGCGCTGGCCGCCACTGGGAATGCGATCCAGCGGTGGGTGGACAAAGGCGGTTTTCATCTAAACTAGCACCCTGACTCCGGTCGAGTGTATCCCCATTGCCCACGTAGCCGCATCCCATGACAACCGCCACGCCCGAATCCCTGCGCCGCTGGACCGAACAGCACGCCCTCATCATGCTGCTGGGTGCCGGGGGCGCCTGGCTTGAGCACTCGGCGCTGCTGCTGGCGGCCATGGCGGCGGCTTCGTGGCTCGGATTGCTGGTCCGGGGACGTGGCCACTATGCCCCCGGAGGCGGGTTCGGACTGGCCAACACGCTGACGGCGGGACGGGCGCTGGGCGCCACCGCGCTGCTGGTCATCCCGCTGCATCCGACCTGGCAGGCTATCAGCCTGTGGCTGCTGATGGGGCTCGATGGTCTGGATGGCTGGGCGGCGCGGCGGTGGCGGACGGCTTCGGTCTTTGGCGCGCTGTTCGATCAGGAAAGCGATGCGCTGCTGATGCTGACGGTGTGCCTGCTGCTGTTTCTGGGTGGACGTCTGGAGGGCTGGATTCTGTTGCCCGGTTTGCTGCGCTATGGGTTCGTGCTGGTTCACCAGTGGGGCCGTACCCGCTCGGTTGTGCTCCGCGGCAGTCGCTTCACCCGTTCCATCGGCGTCGCGGCCGGCGTCGGCCTGACCGCCTGCCTGTTGCCGCAACTCCCGGCCGCGTTCGCCCTGTGGCTGGCCGCCGGGCTGTCACTGGGACTGGCGCTTTCGTTCGCATCCTCCCTGTGGCAACTGTATCGCGCTGACGGTCGCCCAGCGGGCTGAGTCGCCGCGCTACAGCCGCTCAGGCCGGCTTCTGGGCCAGCAGATCGAGCTGGTGAATGATCAGGCCGAGTTCGCGGGTGTCGATCTGCGCCTGGCGATAAGCCAGCCAATGCGCCAGCGCGGCCGGATCGAAATCGCCTGACCGCTGGGCCTCGCCGTGCATCATCTCCAGCAGGGCGCGCAGACAGAGATCGTCCGCATCCCGATAGGCGCCGCAGAAGGGCGTGATGTTCCAGTCGGAACTGCCATAGGCAAGCACCTCAAAGCCGGCCTCCAGCAGCGCGGCATGCAGCTGCCGGCCCGCGTGCGCCCCATTGCTGACATGGCCATGAGGGTGGCGGATCATCGAGCGGTCGTAGTGGGCGAGCAGCCCGGCTTCAAAGGCGGCATCCGGGAACAGCGGGAACAGGGTCGTGCCGCCGTCGTAGTTGAGCGAGGCATAGAACAGCCCGGCCGGTCCCAGCCAGTCGTGAATCCGGGCCGCCATCTGTGGTGCCGGCAGCAGATCCATCAGCGCGTGGGCGATCACGGCATCGTAGGTGCCCGGTGCGTCTGGCGCGAAAGTCATGACATCGGCTTCGGCCAACGCAAGCGTCAGCGTCTGACGGTTCCGCTGCGCGCTGAGCGGCTCCGATGCCGGATCGACCTCGAACTCGGCCATGCCCAGTTCATGTTCGGCACGCGCGCGGGCCTTGGCCAGCAATCCGGCATCCTGGTCAACCGCCGTGATGTCGAGGTTGCCGAGCAGTCCCGCCGCCAGCAGGCGTCTGAGGCTGGCCCCCAGACCACAGCCGAGATCCAGCAGTTGCGCCGATACCCGGCTGCACAGTGCGGCCTGAAACACCGCGCGGACGTCGGGATTCAGGCTGCGTTCGTCGAGCGGAAACTTGGCGTCGAGATAGTCACTGAAGGAAAGGCTCATGGCGGGCTGTCAGAATTCGGGCATTCGGCGCTACAGCGCGCCACTGTATGCAGCCCAGTCGTGGTCGTTTTCCCACAGCTTCACGGTCATGTGTTTGCCCGGCAGATCCAGGGCATCGCGCAGGGCCTCCCAGAGGATGCGGGAAAAATGTTCGATGCTCGGGTTGAGGCCGGCAAAGGCGGGCTGATGATTGAGCACCTGATCGGCATAGCCGGCGATGATGCCCTGCAAGGCCATCTCCAGCGCAACGATGTCGATCAGATAGCCATGATGGTTCAGCTCGGCGCCCTCAATGAGCACCTCGGCTCGGTAGTGGTGGCTGTGCTCGGTATTCTCCGCGCCCCAGTCGCCGCCGACGAGAAAATGACGGGCAATGAAATCACGGCTGATGGCCAGTTGATACATCGGTTCAGTACTCGAAAATGACCTGAATGGCGCCGGCCTGACGATCGGCTGCCATTTCGAGGGCGGCCTGGCAGTCGTCGAGGCCAAAGCGGTGGGTAATGAATTGCTCCGGAGCCAGCCGATCCAGCCAGTCAATCGCCAGCGCCATTCGCCGCTCCTTGCTCCAGCGCCCGCTCAGGGCCGAGCCGATGCTGCTGACCTGACTCGATATCAGCTTGAGGCGCCGCCGGTGGAACTCCCCGCCGAGGTTGACCAGGCCGGCAGTGCGGCCATACCAGGAGCCGACCACGATGCGGGCGTCAAACCCGCACAGGCGAATCGCTTGATTGAGGGCGTCCATCTGGCCGGAAACCTCGATGGCAAAGTCGAGTCCGTTGCCTGGCGGGTCGAACAGGCATTCTTCCAGCACCGCCAGTTCGCGTCCGCGCGCCGGATCAATCGCCAGACTGGCGCCCAGCTTTTCGGACCATTCGCGCCGCTGAGCCACGGGATCGGCCGCAATCAATTCCTGCAACGGAAAATGGTGCAGCAGGCCCAAGGTCAGCAAGCCGACGATGCCCTGCCCGAAGACCATGCCGCGCTCACCCGCCGCCGGCGCGGTGTCCATGACCAGATTGAGCGCGGTTTCCATGTTGGCCAGAAACAGCGCGCGATCCGCCGGCATGCCTTCGGGCAGCAGGTAACAGCAGCGCTTGTCGATGACGGCTTCGGTTTGATGCGGATGGAACGCGAACACGCGCCGACCGATCCAGGCCCGATCAGCGCGGTCCCCCACCGCCAGCACTTCGCCGACCAGCGCGTAGCCGTATTTGAAGGGGTAACGGAATTCGCCGTCGAGCGAGGAAAGATGGTCGTCCATTTTCCAGTTTTCCGGCATGTCGCCGCGAAAAATGAGTGATTCCGTGCCGGGGCTGATGGCTGAACAGAGCGCTCGGATCAGCAGTTCACCGGAGCCGGGGTGCCCCGACTCGGCCACACCCACGCTGACGGTATGCGGGGCGACGTGATAGATAGCCTGGGTATTCATGGCCTATCCGTAGCTCACGGGCCCGTAGGCGATGATGTCGGAGCCCAGCGGCTGGTAACGGCATTCGGTCAGGGTCAGCGGAGTTTCGCCGGCCGCACTCAGGCCTTCAATGGCCTTGAGACCGCCAATGATCTTGGGGGTGATGGTAATGACGCAGTAATTCACGAGATGGTGTTTGAAAAAGGCTGAAATGATTTTGCCGCCACCTTCGACCATCAGGGTATGGATGCCCTCGGCTGCCAGCGCAGCCAGCGCCTGACGAAGGTCGACGCAGCCGTCCGGGTCGAGGTCGACCTGCAGGATGCGTGCGCCCCGCTCGGCGAGCCGGCTCCGCTGGCCGGCATCGGCGGCGGCCGTGGTGATGATGATCGGCGGTTTCTTGGCCTGGCGCAGAACCCGGCAATCGACCGGCGTGCGCAAATGGCTGTCCAGAATGACGGTGCGGGGGTCTTCACCCTCGGCATAACGCACATTGAGCTGGGGATCATCCGCCAGTATGGTGTTGACGCCGACCAGCAGGCCATCGTGGTGAGCCCGTAGGTAATGGGTCAGGCCCAGGGCCTGTCGGGAGCTGAGTGCCAGCGGCGCGCCCGCATCCGCGGCGATGCTGCCGTCCATGCTTTGGGCATAGGTGAGCGTGATGAAGGGCAGCGCATGCCCGCTCCCGGCCGCCAGATGCAACTGATCGATGAGGGGGCGGATGAAGGCGAGGTCGTGATGCTCGGGCATGAATTCCCGAAAACTCAACACGTGCGACATGCGCTCGGCCTTGGATCGCAGGTAGCCGAGATTTTCCCGATGATGGCCCACTTCGATGGGGATGCGCGCCGTGACCGGCACTCCGTGCCGTTGCAGCTCCTCGACTTTGTGCGGGTTGTTGGTGATCAGCCGGATCGACCGCACTTCCAGATCCCGCAACATGCGTGCGGCGATGCCGTAATCACGCTCGTCGGGCTGGTGACCGAGTCGGATGTTGGCCTCGACCGTATCCATCCCCTGATCCTGAAGGTTGTAGGCCTCCATCTTCTTGATCAGGCCGATACCCCGTCCCTCCTGCCGCAGATACAGCAGAATGCCGGCCTCTGCCCGCCCGAGAAATTGCAGGGTGTGCCGGAGCTGATCGCCGCAATCACAGCGGCGGGATCCGAATACATCGCCCGTCAGGCATTCGGAATGCACCCGCACCGGCACCTCGGACAAACCCGGCACATCGCCCTTGACCAGCGCGAGATGCTCCTTGCCGTCCTCGGGATACAAGTACAGCGCAAACTCTCCGAAGCCGGTCGGCAGGCGGGTTTTGACGAGATTCTTCAGCACGGGAGGGTCAGGAGGAGCAGATCAGCTTGCACGGCGGCACAGTATATAACGAGAAGGCGTCCGGATTGGCCCCTGGCCATCCGAATTACGCCGGGCCACGCTGACATCAGAGCGCTTTCAGCACCCCGATGATGGCGCCGGCCTGCGCTTCGATGCAGGTCACGAGCTCGAACTGGCGCCGCGCGCGGACCAGATTTTCACCCCGCGTTGCGACCTTGAAGTAGAGATCCCCGGCCAGATGATCGGTCAGGAAACGCAAGCCCAGTTCGAACGGCAGCAGGCGAATGGCTTCGAACAGATAGTCGCGATCCGAAGCGGTGAGGAGGCTCGCCGCTTCCTGCCAATAGCCCCGCAGCAGGGCTGCACATATGCCGAGGTCGAAAACGGCGGCCGCACCGGCCGTTTCACCGGCGAGATTGCAGCACGACCGACAACAATCGCCCAGATCATAATGCGGCAGGCCCGGCTTGACGGTATCCAGATCGATCAGGCTGACCGCTCGCCCCGTGTCGCGGTCGAACAGCACATTGTCCAGCTTCGGATCGCCATGTATGACGCGCACCGACAACGTGCCCTGTTCACGCGCGGATTCCAGCACGGCAGCTTGCGCACGGCGTGCCTCGACGAAGGCGAGCGCCCCGGCCAGACCGTCATCGTCCGTCCGCTGCGCCCGCGTGGCCTGCACGGCATCGAACGCAGCCAGATAACCGGGCGTCATGTGGAAACCCGGCAGGGTGTCGTGCAGCGATGCCGCCGGTAACCCGCCCGCCAGGCAGTGAAACCAGCCCAGCATGCGTCCGACCTCCTCAGCCTGCTGCGGGTGGTTCAGGCGGGGCAGATGATGGGTATTGTCGATGTAGGTGATGGCTCGCCAGAACTCGCCCTGCTCATCGCGATGAACATCCGCACCGGCGCGGGTCGGAATCACCTCCGGCAGACGCTGGGGCATGTCCGGCCGGTGGCGACGCTCGCGGGCAGCGTGGTCGGTGACCTGCCGGACATTGGCCATGACGGCAACCGGGTCGGGAAACACCCGCCGGTTGATGCGCTGCAGGACCCACTGGTCACGGCCTTCGCTGACCCGGTAGGTATCGTTGATCAGTCCCCGACCGAGGGGCTCCAGCGTCAGCGCAACCGAGGACGATACAAAGGCACGGGCCGCCTGTTCGACGGCATGCGGCAACTCGCTCACGGGGCTACTCCGGCTTGCCCGAACTCAGACCCAGCCGTTCGCGCGTCTCGGCCTTGGCTTTTTCGCTCTTGCGGAGCAGGACATAGACCGCCCCGGCGCCACCGTGCCACTTCTGCGCGCTGTGATAGGCCATCAGGGTGGAAAACATCGGCAGCCAGCGCACCAGGCAGCTCTTGATCAACGGTACCTGATCCTTGTTGCGGTGGCCCTTGCCGTGGGTGATGAGCGCCGACCGGACGTCATAACGGCTGCAATCGGCCATGAACTCATAGACCGCCTGCCGCGCCTGTTCGACCGTGAGGCCGTGAAGATCCAGCGTGGCCTCGATCGGGTAGGCGCCCTGCTGCAGACGCCGAAAAACGCCGTGCTGGATGCCGTCGCGCTTGAAGCTGATGACCGCTTCTGGCCGTACCGGCTCGACGAAGGTCGTGGGTAGCTGACTCTCGTCCATGCCCAGCGAGCGCTGCGCCATTTCGCGCCGGTATCGGACCCCCGGCTGTGCGGCGGGATCACCGTGCCGGGGCAGGTGCCGCGCGGGCGCCGTCAGTGGCCGGACGTCGGCCATCTGCTGGCGGAACAGTTCGGAATCGTCGTCGTTCATGATGTTGCTGCAGCAGCGCCAGGCTGGATGAGGGGAACTCATCGGATGCGAATCAGCATAGCAAAGTTCAACGCGCAAGGCGGGTCCTTCAATGCGCATCGAAATCTTCGATGACGTGGTCCTCAAGGTCATCGACCCCGGTTTCGCTGATGGCGAACTGCCGTACCGAGATGCCGGCTTCGTGGACAGACTCGGCCCGTCCAGATACCAGCGGATGCCAGTCGGGCAGCGGCCGGCCTTCCGCCATCAGCCGATAGGCGCAGCTGGGTGGCAGCCAGTGAAACTGATGGAAGCCCTGGCGCAGGTCGAGACAGGTGGGCACCACCGTCTGGCGACGGGGGTACACGGTACAGCGACAGCTCTGCAGGTCCAGTGCATGACAGGCAGCGCGGGTATAGACAATCTCGCCGGTGTCCTCGTCCTCCAGCTTGTTGAGGCAGCACCGGCCGCACCCGTCACAGAGTTGCTCCCACTCCTGGCGGCTGAGTTGGGCCAAGGTCTTGTGACGCCAGAAGCCGCTGTCGCTCACGGGCGATACCAGGGGCGGATTCAGGGCAGATTGACCCAATGGCGACCGTCACGCTCCATCAGTTCATCCGCCTCCTTTGGCCCCCAGCTACCGGCCTCGTAGTTCGGGAACGAGCGGGGTGGCAAGGCTTTCCAGACATCCAGAACCGGCTGGATCAGACTCCACCCGGCCTCAACCATATCCGCACGCTGGAACAGGGTTGCATCGCCCATCATGCAGTCGAGAAACAGCCGTTCATACCCGGTATCAGGGGTGGTTCCGAAATAGTCGAGATAATCGAAATCCATCTTGACCGATCCCAGCTTCATGACCGGACCTGGCACCTTGGCACCGAACTGCAGGGAGATGCCCTCATTCGGTTGCAGGTGGATCATCAGGCGGTTGGTCCGCAGTTGCTCGATGGCAGTATTGCGGAACAGAACCAGCGGTGCGCGTCGGAACTGGATGACAATTTCGGTGGTACGCGCCGCCATGCGCTTGCCGGTTCGCAGGTAGAACGGCACATCGGCCCAGCGCCAGTTGTCGAGCATCAGCTTCATGGCCACGAAGCTCTCGGTGCGCGAGTCGGTGGCGACATTCGGCTCCTGCCGATACCCCGGCACCGGCTCGCCGGCGATGGTGCCCTCACCATACTGGCCGCGGGCCATTTTGCTCAACACATCCTCCGGCGTCGGGATCTGCACCGCGCGCAGGGCTTTGGTCTGTTCGTCACGTACCGCGTCGGCCTCGAATGACACCGGGGGCTCCATGGCGGTCAGTGATAGCAGCTGGAACAGATGATTCGGCACCATGTCGCGCAGTGCGCCAGCCGAGTCATAGTAAGCCCCGCGCCGCTCGACACCGACGGTTTCCGCCGCGGTAATCTGCACGTGGTCGATGTAGCGACGGTTCCAGATCGGCTCGAAAATGCTGTTGGCAAAGCGCATCACCATGATGTTCTGCACCGTTTCCTTGCCGAGGTAATGGTCGATCCGGTAAATCTGCCGCTCGCGCAGGACTTGCTTGATGTCGGCATTCAGTTCGCGGGCCGATTCAAGGTCATGGCCGAAGGGCTTCTCGATAATGACCCGGCGCCAGTTGTCCCCTTCCTCCGTCGCCAGCCCGGCCTGACCGAGTTGCCGGACGATCTCGCCAAAAAAGGTCGGAGCGGTGGCGAGATAGTAAAAATGGTTGTTGTCGATGTCGTGGTCGCTGCGCACCCGGGCGCATTCTTCCCGCAGTCGCACATAGAAGTCGGGGTCGCGTACATCGCCGGCGATGTAGTGGATCCGCTGTTCGAACCAGCTGAGGATGGCGGCGTCCAGTTCATCGGTTGCGTAGGCGCGAATGGCTTCCAGCATCCGCTCCCGGAACGCATCCGGACCCAGTGTCTCGACCGAGGTGCCAATAATCGCGAAGCGGCTCGACAGCAGTTGGGCTCGGGCCAGATTGTAAAGGGCCGGCAACAGCTTGCGCTGGGTCAGGTCACCGGTGGCGCCGAAAATCACCATGACGCAGGAATCGCCCGGTCGAATCAGCCCATCGGGCGTGAGGCTGGCTGGGGTGTTCATTTTTTCTCCTGATGGCCACCGAACTGCTGTCGCAAGGCAGACAACACCTTGCAGGCGAATTCATCTTCGCCGCGAGAGCTGAAGCGCTGGTACAGCGCAGCCGTGAGGACGGGAGCGGGCGTTCCCTGCTCAATGGCGGCATTGATCGTCCAGCGGCCTTCACCCGAATCGGACACCCGCCCCGAGAACTCGCTAAGCTCCGGACTGCCGGCCAGCGCCGTAGCCGTCAGGTCGAGCAGCCAGGAGGTGACCACGCTGCCACGGCGCCATAATTCGGCGATGTCGGCCAGATTGAGGTCGTACTGGAAATGCTCGGGATGCCGCAGTGGGGTGGTTTCGGCATCGGCTTCACGCGTCGCGCCGCCGATATTGGCCTGCCTGAGGATATTGAAACCCTCGGCATAGGCGGCCATCAGCCCATATTCGATGCCGTTATGCACCATTTTGACGAAATGACCGGCTCCAGCGGGGCCGCAATGGAGATAGCCCGACTCGGCAGTGCCACCCGTCGGGCGCCCCGGCGCCGGCGGTACGTCGCCCTGGCCGGGGGACAGGCTTTTGAACAGGGGATCCAGATGCCGGACCACCTCGGTCTCGCCGCCGATCATCAGGCAATAGCCGCGCTCCAGTCCCCAGACACCACCACTGGTACCGACATCCACATAGTGCAAGCTCGCTGGTTTTAAAGCATCTGCCCGGCGGATGTCGTCGATGTAATGCGTGTTGCCGCCGTCGATCAGGATGTCACCGGGCGCCAGATGCGGCTTCAGCCGGGCCAGCATGTCATCGACGATGGCGGCCGGCAGCATGATCCAGATGGCGCGTGGCGGTGCCAGCGCCTGAACGAAGGCTTCCAGCGATTCGGCAGCCACCGCGCCCTCAGCGGCGAGCGCGCCCACCGCTGCCTGATTGAGATCGAACACGACGCAGTCGTGCCCGGCCTGCATCAGCCGTCGCACCATATTGCCGCCCATTCGGCCCAAGCCAATCATTCCCAACTGCATGACTAACGCTCCTGATCCTGTTGTGCTCTGTCGAGAGTTTATGTGTCGCAAAATCTGGGCCAGCTCGCCCGGCCCGGATGGAATCGTTTCCTGCGGCGGGGGCAGCAATCCACGCTGCATTCCCCTGACGGGAAACCTGCCGATCCACAGGTCGGTTGCATTTTGTGCCTCGACCGAATTCGATTCACCCCAACTTCCGTAGAGGGTACTTGATTTTAAGCAAGATGGCTTCCAAAGCCCGTGTTCGAATCCCCCCTTGGCGACTGCCCCCGGGAGTTCGGCCATTCAACGCCCAGCGCCTGGCGATGCCCCGATCAGCGCTTCGTCGACGCCCTCAAGAATCGCCGCCAATGCCGGATGGTTGATTTTTCGTTGGGCGGTCAACAGGTACACCTTTTCTCGCAGGGCCTCGATCTCCCCCACACGCTCAACGCCATATTGCCGGGAGATCTCATCCCCGACCAAACTGGGCGCCAGGAACAGGCCGAGACCTTCGCCGCCGAACGTCTTGAGCAAAGCACTGTCGGAAATTTCTGCCCGGATGTCGGGCCAGATACCGTTCTCCTCACACCAGCCATCGAAATCCTGGCGCAGCCCGGGATGTCCGGCCGGTACCAGAAAGGGGGCCCCGCTGAGACTTTGCGGAAACCCCGGTCGGTATTCCGCCGCCAGCATCGGTGTGCCGAATACCGTCAGGGCGGATTCGGCCAGGCGATGACTGAAAATCCCGGCCATCGGCTTGAAGGCCAACGGCCCCGTCATCAAGGCGAGATCAATCGCATGCAGGGACAACTCGCTCATTAGCCGCTCCGGCTTGTCCTCGTGGCAGTAGAGCTTGACTGGAATGTCGAGTTGCAGGGCTGGCTTCAGGAGCTTCATTACCACCAACTTCGGCAGCGCGTCGGCAATCCCGACCGTCAGCCGATAGCCCTTGCCCACGGCTCTGCCACTGAGGTATTGCGTCAGTTCTCGCCCGATCGAGAAGATTTCTTCTGCATAGTCGTACACATCCCGCCCGGTTTCGGTGAGCAGCAAGCTTTTGCCAACCCGATCAAACAGCGCGTGACCAATCGTCTGTTCAAACTGCGCTATCTGGGCGCTGATGGTGGGCTGGGTCAGGTGCAGTTTCTCCGATGCCCGGGCAATGCCGCCCTCCTTGACCACAGTCCAGAAGTAAAACAGATGGTGATAGTTGATGCGTTGCATGCCCATTCGTTAATAGATTTTTACTATCTATAGTTTAGTTATATTCAAATTTACTATCCATCAAGGGCTCTCTAAGCTGTTGGCCATGGGTGCCTCCGGTACCCCACAGACGCGCGGAGAAGCGACATGCAAAAACTGATTGAAGGCTTGCACCACTTCCAGCAAAACGTTTTTGGAAGTCAGCAAGCCCTGTTCGAACGACTGTCCAGGGGACAGAGTCCCGAGACGCTTTTCATCACCTGCTCGGACTCGCGGATCAACCCCAATCTGCTGACCCAGACCGAGCCGGGCGAACTGTTCATACTCCGCAATGCGGGTAATCTGGTCCCCCCGTATGGCACCGCATCGAGTGGGGAAGCCGCCACCATTGAGTTTGCGGTGCGCGGGCTGGCGGTCAAGGATGTCATTGTCTGCGGCCACTCACACTGCGGTGCCATGGACGGTCTGCTGAACCCTGAAAAACTGCAGGATTTTCCGGCACTCAGCCGTTGGCTCGAGCATGCCGAGGTCACCCGACGGGTGGTGGGGACGCTCTATGAAAGCGGTGACGCGGCGCAACGCCTGAACGTGGCCATTCAGGAAAATGTCCTGGCGCAGATGGAAAATCTCAGAACCCACCCGAGCGTTGCTGCGGCCCTGGCGGCCGGTCGGCTGCGTGTTCATGGCTGGGTGTACAAGATCGAAACCGGCGAAATTTTTGGCTACCACCCGCCGGCGGGACAATTTTTACCCGTCAGGGAGGAACATCCACGTCACTCGGCAACCGCCCGCAACCCCCTCGGAGCAACGTCGATATGAAACGCACGGCACTGCCTCGCAGAGCACTTCGCACCCCTGCCGAAGCCGGGCTCGAACACGAAAAGGACTTGCGGCGGGCAATTCGGGTCATGACCGCAATCCTGAACCGGGTCCTTTCATCTCAGGACGCCACAGTAGCGTCTGAGCGGGCGGACACCCTGCAACGGATCTTTACAGCACTCAAGCGGGACGGCCGACCCTACCGGCTCAAAAAAATGCGGGAACTGATTCAGGGGTTATCACCCGAGGACATCAGTCAGGTCATTCGGGTCTTCAATCATTACTTCAGTCTGCTCAACATTGTCGAGGAGTCACTTTCGGTCCAGTACCGACGGCAGTCGGCCGAGCGGCTGGGTGACTTCGGTGCTGGGTCCTTTCATGACACGCTGGAGGGTCTCAAGCGGCAGGGGGTCACGCGCACAGAGTTGCAGCTGCTGCTGAACCGACTCGTTTACCAACCGGTCATGACCGCGCATCCCACCGAGGCCAAACGGCGTACGGTGAAGGGTGCGCTCCGGACCCTCTTTCTGACACACGAGCAACTCCTGGAGGCGGGATCCAGAATGTCTGCCCGCAAGGACGCCTTGATGCAGTTGCAAAGGCAGATTCTCACGCTATGGAAAACCGACGAAGTTCGGGCCCAAAGCATGGGGGTCGTAGACGAAATCGACACCGGACTGTATTACTTTCCGCTGTCCCTGTTTGACGCGATCACCCGGACCTACCGCCAGCTGGAGCAGTCGCTCTCGGATGTCTACGGGCCCGCCGAAGACGGCCAGATCAGGGTTCCAAGCCTCATCCGGTTCGGCTCCTGGATCGGAGGCGATCGCGATGGCAATCCCTATGTGACCGCCGACACTACCGCGCTCGCCGTGACATTGCAGGCGCAGACAATCATTCAGGAATACCTCCGGCGCATCGACCGGCTCCGGGAATCCCTGTCCCATTCCCTAGGGTTGGCGACCTTCTCCGCTGAATTCGAACAGCGGCTCGCACGCGACCGTTCAAGGCTTGGGGCCGTGGCACAGTCGCTGGAATCACCCTATCGGCAGGAGCCCTACCGCCATCAATTGGTACTGATGCGCCATCGCCTGGAAAAAACCCTGCAGCGGGTGGCCGGTACCCCGCTGGGCATGGCGCCTCCACCGGATCACGTCAGCTACGCTTCAGCGGATGACTTGCTGGACGATCTGGCCATTATTGATCGCTCACTGCGTGACAACGGTGACCCGGATATCGCTGATCAGGATCTGAAAGACCTGATGCGCCTGGTCGAGACTTTCGGCTTTCACCTCATGGCCCTGGATGTCCGGCAGGAATCCTCGCGTCACACAACGGCCGTCGCAGAGTTGTTCAAGGGCAGCACGGGTCTGGATTACCTCGAGATGGATGAAGCACAACGACTCCAGACACTGACGGAGGCGCTGTTGTTACCCGCTGGCCTGCCCTTTGAAGAGCGGCAGCTGTCAGACACCACTCGCGAGGTGCTGGATGTGTTTGCCGTCATCGCCGCCCTGCGCGCGAAAATCGGGGCCGCCTGCATCGGACAGTACGTCATTTCCATGACGCATCAGGCAAGTCACATACTGGAGGTGCTGGTGTTGGCCAAGCACAGCGGACTGCTGGGACAACTGGCGGGCAGCTGGTTCTGCCACCTGCGGGTCAGTCCTCTGTTTGAAACCATTGATGATCTGGAGCGGATCGGGGATGTGCTCGGAACGCTTTTGGCGCAACCCGTCTATCGTGACCTGGTGCAGGCCTCGGGTGGACTGCAAGAGATCATGCTGGGCTATTCCGACTCCTGCAAGGACGGGGGGATCGTGGCTTCCGCGTGGGGTCTTTACCAAGCCCAACAGCAGATTGTGCAACTGACCGATGCACACGGTCTTCGCTGCCGCATCTTTCATGGCCGGGGAGGGACCGTGGGTCGGGGCGGCGGCCCCACCCATCAGGCGATTCTGGCGCAGCCACCCGACACGGTGCGGGGGCAGATCAAGTTCACCGAACAGGGCGAAGTACTCTTCTACCGCTACAACAACATGGAGACGGCGGTCTACGAACTGACGATGGGCGTAACCGGACTGATGAAAGCGAGCCTGAGCCTCATCAAGGCGGTCGACCAGCCCGACCCGGCGCATCTGCGCATCATGGCCGAACTGGCCACGCTGGGTGAGCGGCACTACCGCCGTCTGACTGAACAGACCCCGGGTTTCATGGACTACTTCTACGAGTCCACCCCGCTGACTGAAATCAGTCGGATGAACATTGGCTCCCGGCCATCGCATCGAAAACAGCATGACCGCTCAAAACAGTCCGTCAGGGCCATTGCCTGGGTCTTTTCCTGGGCTCAATCCCGGCAAACCTTTCCCGCTTGGTATGGGATTGGAAGCAGCCTGGCGGAATGGGCATCGGGCCGACCGGAACGGCTGGAAACGCTGCGCCGGATGCATCAGGAATGGCCATTTTTCAGAAACCTGCTCAGCAACGCACAGATGGCGCTGCGGAAGTCTGACACCGACATCGCCAGAGAGTACGCCGCTTTGTGCCATGACCCGCTGGTCGCCCGTCGAGTTTGGGGCATGATCGCCGCCGAGTACCAGACCTGTGTCGACTGGATTTTGCAGGTCGCCCGCAGTGAGCGGCTGCTCGAAGAAAATCCGGCACTGGAGAACTCCATGGCTTGGCGTGACACATTTCTCGGACCGCTCAATCACATCCAGATTGTCCTGCTGCAGCAACTGCGCCAGGCGGCATCCGACGATCCGGCCCAAAACCGCTGGCTCAAGCCCATGCTGCGCAGCATCAATGCCATCGCGGCCGGCATGAGGAATACGGGATGAGCCGCGGATGTCCCCTGCCGCTCGCGGTCCCAGCCGTGTCCCCCGGCGAGGTTGCGCATGGTTAGGCACCGCATGCTGCCGAATCTGGCCGCACTGGAGGCGGAAGCCCTGTTCATCCTGCGGGAGGTGGTGGCCGAATGTGAACGGCCCGCCTTGCTTTACTCCGGTGGCAAGGACTCCGCCGTGGTGCTGCACCTGGCGGCGAAAGCCTTTTTTCCGGGCCCGATTCCATTCCCGCTGCTGCATATCGATACCGGACACAACTACCCTGAAGTCATCGAGTATCGCGACCGGATGGCCCTGCACTATCAGGCGGAACTCCGGGTCCGGTCAGTCGAAGACTCCATTGCCCGGGGGACGGTCGTGCTGAGGGAGCCCCTTGAATCCAGGAATGCCCATCAATCCGTGACCTTGCTCGAGGCGATTGCCGAACTGGAACTGGACGCCTGCATTGGGGGTGCCCGTCGTGACGAGGAAAAAGCGCGGGCGAAGGAGCGCGTGTTCAGTTTTCGCAACCCGCATGGACAGTGGGATCCCAAAAATCAGCGTCCCGAGCTTTGGAATCTGTTCAACGCCCGGACCCTGAAACGAGAGAACATCCGCGTGTTTCCCCTTTCCAACTGGACAGAAATGGATGTCTGGCAATACATCCGAGCCGAGTCGATTCCACTGCCGACGATTTACTTTTCCCATCGTCGATGCATCGTTCGGCGGGAGGGGCTGCTGATTCCGGTGACCGAACTGACCCCGGCCCAGACCGGGGATCTCACGGAATGGGTAGACTGCCGCTTCAGGACCGTGGGAGACATCACCTGCACTGCCCCGATCGAATCGAAAGCGGATACGCTTGAAGCCATCATTCTTGAAACGATCACCACCCGGGTGACCGAGCGAGGCGCCACCCGCATCGATGATCAGAGCGCTTCGACCGCCATGGAACAGCGCAAAAAGGCGGGGTATTTCTGATGGCCGGGACCGGTTCTCTGCGCGCGGCCCGAACCGCCGTGACCGGCTCCGGTCAGACTCTGCAAACGCACTTTTCATGTGCATTGCCCGACAGGATTCCGTCATGACCTCACCCCTCAACTTTCCGCGCTACCCCCGCGAGCACCTCACCCGGCTGATCAGCCTTGAATCCGGCGATCTCTCGGCCGTGCTGGCCTTTGCCCTGGCCGCCGGGCTCATGAGTCTGGCGACACCAATCGCCGTGCAAGCGCTGGTGAACACCATCGCCTTCGGGGTTCTGTTGCAGCCTCTGGTCATCCTCATGCTGACCTTGTTTGGCTGCCTGGCGCTGAACAGTCTGCTCAACGGCCTGCAGATCTTTCTCGTCGAAATGATCCAGCGGCGCCTGTTCGTCCGGCTGGTCAGCCAGATCACGCGCAACCTGATTGATCTCAGCGTGGCGCACCCGATCCTCCAGAAAGGCCCGGAACTGGCGAACTATTACTTTGAGGTCATGACCGTCCAGAAAACCTGGACCAATCTGTTGCTCGACGGTTTGGGCTATGGCCTTCAAACCCTGATCGGCCTGGTGCTTCTGGCGTTTTATCATCCGGCCTTGCTAGCCTTCGATGTGCTCATTGTGTCCATCCTGTACCTGATTTTCAGCGTACTGGGTAAAAAGGGCGTGGAGACGGCCGTGGCTGAATCCGAGGCCAAATACGATGTGGCCGCCTGGCTGCAATCATTGCCGGCCAACCCCCTGATCATTAAGTGGGGTCACGGCAGCGAGTGGGTCTGGCACCGATCCGACCAGCTGTCCGAGCGTTATCTTGACCGCTCGCATGACCACTTCAAGGTGGTCATGAAGCAGCAAACAGCCATACTGGCGTTGTATGCTTTTGCCAATTCCAGCCTACTGGGACTGGGCGGCTGGATGGTGATCGAGCGACAGCTCACCCTGGGGCAGCTGGTGGCGGCCGAACTCATCGTCAGCGCCATGCTGTCCGGACTGACACGGCTTGGAAAGTCGGTCACCAGTTACTACGATCTGATGGCGGCCATGGACAAGCTGAGTTATTTGCTGGATCTTCCCGGTGAGCGGCAGACGGGAGAAGGGCTGGAGCTGACCAGGAATCGCCTCACGCTTTCGCTCAAGGGACTCACCCTGACCAGCGACGCCAGCGACTTCACCCCGCCTCTGACCCTGCCGGACGTTGAGCTGGCTCCCGGCGACAAGTGGATCATTCAGGTCCCCTCACCCCGTCAGGCTGGCCGGATACTCGAAACCATCGGCGGCCTGCGCCCGGCGGCAGCCGGGTCGGTGCGACTAAACGGTGTGGAGGCGGGCGTGATCAAGCCTTCCAGTCTTCGTGAACATTGTGCGCTCGTGCTGAAGCCGGAGTGGATTCAGGGCACCCTGCTGGAAAACCTCCGTCTGGGGCGAACGCACCTCGACCTCGAACAGATCCATGTCATCCTCAGGCGGGTAGGGCTCGAAGCGACCATCAACCGGCTTCCGGAAGGTCTGCAAACGATGCTGCAGGCCAGCGGGGCGCCGCTGGACACCAGCGAACGCTGGCGCCTGACGCTCGCCAGAGCCCTGGTCGAGCCGCCGAGCTGGCTGATGGTCGGCGAGCTGCTTGACGCCGTCGAGTCTGAGCGGGTGCCCGAACTCCTCGACCTGCTGCTGGATGAAAAGGCCGCCTGGACCCTGATCCTCGCCACTGCCCGTGACAGTGTCATCCGGGCGGTGGGTGCCCGTGGTCGGGTCACGCGGCTCAGCCCCCCAGCCACGAGGTAAGCCATGGATAGACCCCCAGGACCCAAACCCTGGCAGGCGCCGCTGCCCTCATTGCGGTTGACGCTGACCACCGGTCCCGCCCAGAGTCTGGCCCGCAAATTGATTTGGTGCCTGCTGGCCGTGTTGCTCCTGTTGGCACTGACCCCCTGGCAGCAGAATATCCAGGCTGGCGGCCGGGTGGTCGCCTATGCGCCACAGGAACGCCAACAGACCCTCGAGGCGACGGTCGAAGGCCGCATCACAGAGTGGTACGTTCAGGAAGGTAGCGAGGTCAAGGCCGGCAGCCTGATCGGTGAGATCAACGACTATGACCCGGACCTCCAGCGGCGAATTGCCGCCGAGCGGCGCGCGCTCGAACAACGCATCGCGGCGATTCAAGCCCGCATCCTGGCGCTCGAAAGCCAGACCACGCTGGCCGAGCAGTCCCGGAACATGGCCGCCGTCGGCGCCGATGCCCGCATCCGGATGGCCGAGGAACGCCTTCGGGCCGCCCGCCACAGCCTGGACGCCGCCAATGCCGCATTCGAGACCGCCCGGCTCAATTTTGAGCGCCAGCGGACACTCCAGTCTCGCGGGCTGGCCTCCACACGGACCTATGAGCTCTCGGAACTGGATTACACCCAGAAGCGGACCGACCGCGAACGGGCCGAAGCCGCACTCAAGGCGTCCGCCAACGAAGTCGATGCACTTGGAGCCGACCGGCAAAAGCTGTTGGCTGACAGTGGCGCGAACGTGGAAAAAACCCGCTCTGAACTGGCCAAAAGCCGCGAGGAGCTCCAAAGCGCCGAGACGGAAAAACTGAAACTCGAAACGCGGACCGCACGGCAGAATACGCAGACCCTCGTCGCGCCTCGCGATGGAACCATCCTCCGCCTGCTGGCCAACCCCAACGCCGAGGTGGTCAAGCCCGGCGATGCGGTGGCCATCCTCATTCCGGCCACCCAACAACGCGCCGTCGAACTGTGGGTGGATGGCAACGACGCCCCCCTGATCGACCTCGGGCGCAAGGTCCGGCTGCAGTTCGAAGGTTATCCCGCCGTCCAGTTCTCTGGCTGGCCGGAGACCGCTGTCGGCACCTTTGGTGGCGAAGTTGCCCTGATGGATTCCACCGACAACGGCAAGGGTGATTTCAGAATCCTGGTTCTGCCCGACCCCGATGACGAGCCCTGGCCGCACCAGCGCTTCATCCGTCAGGGCGTCAGAGCCAATGGTTGGGTGCTGCTCAACAAGGTACGACTGGGGTATGAACTGTGGAGAAACTTCAATGGCTTCCCGCCGTTGATTCACGCGCATCAGGTCGAAAAATGAAGCGCCCGGCCATGCTACGGCCGATAGGGCGCATGCTCCTCCTGTGCCTGCTCGCGGCCCCAGCATTCGCCGACCGGCACGTCCGGATGACCCATCGGCCACTGCCTCACGCGACACGAACGGCCAGCACTGCGCCGGGCTTTCTCAAGCTGGAATCCGTGGTCGAGGCCGCCTTGCAGAGTTTTCCCGCCGTGCTGGCGGCCAGCAAACGTCGCGAGATGGCGGCGGGTGAAAAACTCGCCGCCGAAGGCGGGTTCGACACCATCGTCAAGATGTATTCGCGCTCCTCGGTCGCCGGGCAGTATCAAAACGAAAATGTCGATGTGGGATTTGAACAGCCAACCGAATACTGGGGGTCGACGTTTTTTGGTGGTTATCGCCGCGGCGTGGGCAAGTACCCGGTCTATGAAGGCAAAAGCGAAACCGCCAGTGACGGCGAAGTCCGTGCC
>CAYFNI010000009.1:0-4714 GCA_964344495.1 uncultured Methylococcus sp. | reverse complement strand
GTGCCGGCGTCGTGGTGCCGTTGTGGCGCAATCGCGACATCGACCGCCGGCGGGCCACGCTGGCGCAGGCCGAATTCAACCAGCTTGCTGCCGGCCACGAGTACGATCAGCAATTACTTGAGCTGGAACGACAGGCCACTTACCGCTATTGGGACTGGGTGCTCGCCGGTCGCAGGGTCAGCATTGCCCGGCACCTGCTCCAGATTGCCGTGGCCCGCAACGATGCGCTCAAGGCGCGCATCGCGCTCGGGGACCTGCCGCCCATCGATGCGGCGGAGAATCAACGGGCCGTCCTCGAACGCCAGGAGCGGCTGGTCGCTGCCGAACGGGCGCTGGAGCAGGCCGCCATCCAGCTTTCGCTTTATCTGAGAACCCCGGCGGGTGATCCCCTCCTGCCGAGCCCCGACGATCTGCCCCCGGGGTTCCCCAAAGCGCGCGAACACGCCCATCGGCCGCTTCACACCCTGATCGAGGATGCGCTGGCCCGGCGACCGGACATCCGGCGCCTTGAAACCCAGATCCGCCACGCCGAAGTGGAAACCCGGCTGGCACAGAACCAGGCGCTTCCGGCCGTCGATCTGACCATCAGCGGCGCCCAGGATTTTGGTGTCAGTCAATCAAACCTCGTCAACCGCTCCGAGCTGTATGCGGGGGTCAGCATCGATTTTCCGGTGCAGCAGCGTGTCGCCGAAGGCAAACAACAGACCGCTGAAGCCAATATCTCGCGCCTGACAGCCGAGCTGCAACTGGCCGAAGACCGGGTCCGCAACGACATCCGCGATGCGGTCTCCGCCATCAACGCCGCGTTTCGCCGGATCGGCCTCGCCGACGAGCAACGCCGCATGGCCCTGCAGCTGGAGGAGGGCGAAAAGACCCGGTACGAACTCGGCGACAGCAACCTGATGTTGGTGAACCTCCGCGAACTGGCCAGTGGTGATGCGGCCATGACCTATGCCGATGCCTTGAACAGCTATCACCGCGCGCTGGCCGACTTTCGATTTTCATCGGGCGAGGTTTCACATCTGTCCGAGGACGGCAGGCACCACCCCTACAAGACCGTGGACTATGACTTCGACCCTACCTCCTGACGCTGCCGACAGGCGCCGCAGTCCGGCGCTGGCGTAACTATCCCGTTGCGCGGCCACATCCCGTAGAATCCTTGCCAGACCGCCCCGCCGAACCAGGGCGACGCGCAGATTGACAACGCACAGACCGGAGAACCGCCGCATGCATCCCTTCATAGCCATTGCCGTCGGTGGCTCCGTCGGGGCCATCGCCCGTTTCTGGGTGGCGCAGCAGGTGTATGGGTGGATGGGGCGCGACTTTCCGCATGGCACCCTGTTCGTCAACGTGTCCGGCTCGTTTCTGATGGGGCTCTTGACCGAACTCATGGTGCAGCGTTTTGCCGTTGCCCCGGAGTACCGTGCTGCCATCCTGGTCGGGTTCATTGGTGCCTACACCACCTTTTCGACCTTCGCGCTGGAAACACTGATGCTGTTTGACGAGGGCAGCCTGCTGAAGGCGTTTCTCAACATCCTGCTCAGCACCGGGCTCTGCCTGCTGGCCACCTGGGTGGGTCTGTCCTGGGGGCGGTCGCTGTTCACCGGCGAATCGGTGCCGTTGAGCGCCCAGACGCTGGCGCAATCCGGCTGGCTGGCCGGCTGGATACTGGCCTTTGGGCTGGTCGTGCTCGCCACCCTGACCTTTCACCGGCTGGACTGGCCGGCTCCGTGGCGGGTGGTTGCGCTGATTCTGTTCCTGGGCGGCATGACCGTGGCGTCCACCCTCTGGTTCACATTTCGTCTTGCCGTCATCCGGCTCGAATCGGGCGACATCGTCACCGCCTTCAGCCTCAATGGCCTGTGTGCGGCCGTGGTGATCGGATTAGCAACTCAAACAGGTAACTGGTTATGGCAACACATTCCGTCACGGTAGTTCGCGTCTATGTCAGCGAGGGCAAGCACCTGACCGCCGCGCTGATGCATTTTCTGCAGAAGGAAGCCAATGTGGCCGGCGCCACGGTGTTTCGGGGCCTGTCCGGCTTCAGTCGCGACGGCGAGCTGCATACCAGTTCACTGCTGGCGTTCTCGCTTGACCTGCCCGAAGTGGTTGAGTTTTATGATGTACCTGAACGTGTGACGGCCGTGCTGGAGCAACTGCAGGCGCGCATGAACCTGACCCATATCCTGAGCTGGCCGGCCCAGATTCATCTGCCGGATGGCACCTGAGGCACTCCCGGCTGCTAGAACGCCACGGCAAAGCCGAGGTTGGCGATTTCCTTGGGCGACAGGGGCGTGAGGCCCCAGTTCATGTTGCCGAAAATGGCAACGCGCTCGTTGAGCGTCCACTGCCCGCCAAAGCCCACCACATCCGTCTGCCGGTTGCTGACGATGAGCGCCTGTGACATCGGTACGCCCGGGAGCGTCGCCGCGTTGTGGAATCCCTGAATGAAGACGGCGATATCCTCCGTCA
Source organism: uncultured Methylococcus sp. (assembly GCA_964344495.1). Taxonomy (GTDB): domain Bacteria; phylum Pseudomonadota; class Gammaproteobacteria; order Methylococcales; family Methylococcaceae; genus UBA6136. Next base: position 2,242 of record CAYFNI010000009.1, on the reverse strand, counting down.
CGTTGCGCTGAAACGCCCACTGGATCGTGGGCCGGGTGAAGGACTGCTCCTGCCCGAGCGTGCGGGTGAAGCCGACGTTCCAGCCCATGGCGATATCCCAGGGCAGATTGTGGTCGACCAGCAGCGTCGCTGCGAACTGCAGCGGCTGGCGAAAATCCGACGTTGCCAGCCAGTTCGGCGGCTGCACGTAGGCTTCGATGCCGACTGACGCATTGAGGCCATCGGAGTCGTAGTCCCACAGATGCGCCTTGGTGTCGATCGCCAGCGGCGAGGTGCCGACCTCGTCTGAGCGAAATGTCAGGCCGTTCGAGAACAGGCGCAGCTCGATGTTCTCGAACAGGCCGTAGCGCAGCAGGTAACTCAGACTCCACTGCGGTGGCGCCCCCATACTGCTGCCGTAATAGGAAAGCGGACTGCTCTCGAAATAGAAGCCGCCCTCGGGCAAGGTGTATGAACTGTTGGGAAAATTGGCAAGATCCGGGCCCGGGTCGCCAATCGGGGCCGTCGGGCCGGACCCTTCCACCGTTGGCGTGTCTTCCGCATCCAATATGCCGGTGTGTTCGCGCATCTCGTGCTCGGCCTGCTCCTCACTGGTGATCGCCCACAGCGGCTCCCATGTGCCGGCCAGCGCCAGACCCAACCCCGCCAGTCCGGCACGCAGGCGCCGCGCTGTCAGCGCGTCCCCGACTGCCTCAGCCATGACGCATCGACAGTACCAGCCAGTTGGCTATGATCGCCAGAAACAGGAACACGCTCAGGCCAATCTGGAACCGGTGATCGATCTTCTCGATACGGGCACACAGCGCAGGCTTGTCCTGTTCGGAGGCATCCTGAATCTCGTTGGAACTCCACAGGAACAACCCGAACAAGACGATATTGACGATATAGCAGACGTTGTAGACCGTATCGAGGAAACTGACATACGGCAGTTCCGGCAGCTTTTCCTGATAGGCCTGCTGCAGAAAAATCATGGTCAGCAGCGCCGTCGGCGGGATTCCGACCCGCACATCCCAGGCCGAGGAGGATAGCGACGGGGAGAACAGCGTCAGCGTCATCACCGTCAGCAAGGGCAGCAACAGCTTGAGGAAACTGGTGTTGGCCGACTTCCTGTAGTTGATCTCGATGCGTGTCTGCGGCACTCGCGATGTCTTGCCGGCGGCTATGGGGTTGCCCATGCTGGTGCCATATTCATGCACCAGGCTTCTCAGCTGATACCCCTTGGTTTCATAGCCCATGATATCGATGTAGGCACCGACGCCCGAGTGCTCCCGGTCAATCGACAGACTCAAGGGTGCGTCGCTCAGCGCCGAATGGAGATCGCCCACCTCGAAAATCATCGGGATGCGAATGGTCTGAAACGGATACAGGTGGAAGTCGATATGGTCGACATAGAAATGGCCGGAAAACCGGAAGCGCTGGTAATACCGGCCATCGGCCAGCCGCAGGATCCCCTCGTCGGTGGGCTTGAGGGCAAAGTCCCAGTCGTCGATCTGGTTGGCGAAGACAATCAGCTTTTCGGGCGCAAGCTGCTTTTTATCCAGCTGTTTCTGCACTGTCTCCGACCACTTCAGCCAGATCCAGCCATTGGCATCAAAGGTTTTGTTTTCAGCCTGAAACAGATACACGTTATCGACAAAAACCCCCATTTCGAGGGTCGAGGCCGGGTCTGAAGCGGACTCCACCGGCAACAAACGATCATTGTGGCCGGCCTCTCCGCTCTGCAAGGAACTGATGCGGAAAAGCAACCCCACCACTATCCATAGCAGTATGAACGCGCCATAGGTGATGAACAGTGAACGGTGATTGATGCGAAATCTCGTGGGGCTCATGGAGTCGGGCTCAGTCGGAGGCGGGTTGGCGGGTAACAATAAGGATTATTGCGGATGGACGAATGCGGGAAAGTATAAGGGCAACGCGCGGCCAGACGACATCCGGCCGCGGGCAACGCCTCAGGCGGACAGGGACTGATGTGCGCGAATGATCTGCTCCACCACGGCCGCATCGGCCAGTGTGGAGATATCTCCCAGCTGATCCACCTCGTCGGCCGCGATCTTGCGCAGAATGCGGCGCATGATCTTGCCCGAGCGGGTCTTGGGCAGCGCCGGCGCCCACTGGATGATGTTCGGCGCCGCGATGGCGCCGATCTCGTGCCGCACCAGATCGACCAGTGCCTGACGCAGGGCTTCATCCGGCTGCACGTGGGCCGCGACCGTCACATAGGCATAGATGCCCTGGCCCTTGA
>CAYFNI010000008.1:0-35896 GCA_964344495.1 uncultured Methylococcus sp. | reverse complement strand
GCGTGCCGTACGGTTAGTACAGGAGGCCCGGAAGGATCATGCGTCGCAGTGGCATGAAGACCCCACGCTTTTCAGGCAGCCAGTTCATCACTGTACTCAAGCAGCCCGGCTCCTGAGGTCTGCCGAGAATACGGCATCAATACCACGACGTTTCACAAATGGCACTGCAAGAACGGCTCGCTGATAGCCCGGGTCAAGAGGGTTGAATACGAGCAGCGAGGCTGAAGAAACGGTGTATGCGGAGGCTCTGCCTCTTCGCAGCGATGAAAGGGGTACAGACCTATGCTACAGACTGGATGTGGACCTACAATCACGAAGGCTCCACGATGGGGCTCGGCGGCCATGGCACCACGAGATGCGCCTGACCCTCCCTAAAATTCAACCCATGAGGCGAACTGTGACGGTCAAAAAAGCCATAAGCAAAAGAGGTATTCTTGGTCACCTGGCCGGAATGATGATCATAGGCCTCGCATTCCACTCGTCTGCCCGAGGGGCGGAAGATCCCACCGCTGCCGCACGAGTACGGTTTTCGCCTTTGCCCGACACCTTCAGCACACCGGAACACCCCGGATCCCCGGCCCAAGTTGCGTTGGGCAGAAAGCTTTTCTTTGACAAGCGACTTTCCGCAGACGGCACGGTCAGTTGTGAAACCTGCCACCTGCCAGGGCTTCACGCCACAGATGGACGGCCGCGGTCGGTCGGCGTCGAAAATCGCCTGAATCTTCGGAATGCACCCACCCTGCTCAACGCGGCCCTTCAATTCCGCATTCATTGGGATGGAGCCCGTGACAATGTCGAAGACCAAGCCACTCAATCGTTAATTGGCCCCAGCAGTTTCGGTAATCCGGATTATCCGGCCGTCATCGCAAAGCTCAAAAAGCTCGGCTATGAAACAGATTTTCAGACAGCTTTCCCGGGCGAAAAGGACCCTATACAACCTGCAAATTGGGGAAATGCCATTGGTGCGTTTGAACGAACCCTGGTGAGCCCATCGCCTTTCGATGCCTACCTGAAGGGGGATACGGCGGCGTTGAGTGCTTCAGCCAAAAACGGACTGCAGATATTCATGGACTACGGATGCGCCAATTGCCACGATGGCCCCTTGGTCGGAGGTATGCGTTACGCGAAGTTTGGTCTCTTTGGCGATGTCACCGCACTCACACACTCGGCAAATCTCGATGAAGGACGCTTCAACATCACCAAGGACCCGGCAGATCATTCCGTTTTCAAGGTGCCGCCATTACGGAATGTCGCAATGACCCCGCCTTATTTCCACAATGGGTCCGTCGACGATCTGAGTGAGGCGATCCGCATCATGGGCCAAGTGCAACTCAACAGGGAATTAAACCCCGCCGAAATCAGCGCGCTGAAAGCCTTCCTGGAGAGCCTGACCGGGCCAGTTCCTGCTCATCTCAGCGCTCCCGGCGACGCCAAGGGACCGTAAATGGCGTAAGCGGCTGCTGGAGTCTCCTTCGGTCTTTGAAAGACGGACCCCATCGGGTTTGTTTGGGGTTTTCCGGCTCTGTACGTATGCGCACTGAGCATCGGGTGCTCATGAATGAAGCCGGGTTTCGGCCTCCCCGCGGAGGCTGATGGGTAATTAGCCCAAGCGGCTACGACGCCCCAGCTGCCCGCGCCGGACACCGTGGCGTAACCTGCGCCACCTGAATCGGAAACCGGTATCCAACGTCAGCCGATACTTGAATTCAGCGGCTCTGTATATCGCGCCTGCTCCGGTTCAGGCACACTAGTACCCTCGGTTCGCCGATACCCCGGAGATACCCTTTCAGTCAACGGAATCGACTCCACGGAAACCGGGTCGTTTCAACTGCGCTGGACGCCATTCAAGAGGAGGCGGCATGCTGGATCTCATTCGCTGGCTTTTGTTTCTGGTATGTGCCCCAGCCCTGTTGGCCGGCGAGTGCAATAACTTTCGCGCCACCCGTCAACCCTTCTTCGGCGAACTCCATCTGCATACGCAATATTCTGCGGATGCCGCTACGCTGGATACCCGCAATACCCCGCGTGATGCGTATCGATTTGCCCAGGGGTATCCCGTGGGTTTGCCACCGTTCATCGATACCCGGCTCACCGCGACCGACGCATCGGCGCCGCCCGTCAACGGCGTGGCGCAGCATCCCTATTGCCTGCCGCCGCAACGCTGCGAATACACCGCGACGCGGATAGCCCAGCTGCCCCCGAGTCGGGCGCTCGACTTTGCGGCGGTGACCGACCATGCGGAGATGATCGGCGAGACGAACATCTGCTGGTTCGAGGGGGGCGCGGCCTGCGCGTCCGACAGTGACTGCACCTCACCCGGCCAGTTCTGCTCGGCACTGGCGGGTAACGTGTGTGTACCCAAAGGTTATGAGAGCGAGAGCTGTCGGCTCGGGCGCGAGGATGTCTCAAGGTTGCGGACCGGTCTGGCCGCCACCATCTTCGGTGCCGCGTATGTCGGCGCTGAATTTCCGACCCGCTTGCCGTTCTGCCGCGAGTCCGGCCCCAACCAGGGCAATTGTGTGCAGCAGGAACTGAATGTCTGGCAAGCGATTCAGGCCGCCGCCGCCGAAGCCAACCAGCCCTGCCGGTTCTCGTCCTTCGTCGCCTATGAATACACCAGCGATCCCGGGATGGGCGCCTGCGAAGCGAGTGACGGCTCCCCATCCGCCGCAGGCAGCGGCAAAGGCTGTTACGTGGATGCCGATTGCCCCCAGACCGCGCCCAAATGTGGCAGCGCGCAAAGCGGGCTGAATAACCTCCACCGCAACATCATCTTCAAGACCGCGCACGTACCGGAATTTCCGGTCACCAACATCCGTGCGCCCGCAGGCTGCGGCAGCGGATCCGCCGCCGACGGAAGCAGCAAGGATTGTCAGGGCTACACCGGCCCGGAAGAAAATTACCCCGCCGGGACATTTTCGACCACCAACGGTGTCGCCCTGGGCTCGCCGCAGATCATGCTCAAGGAACTGGCTTCTCAATGCCACAGTGGCAATGACTGCGATTTCATCTCCATTCCCCACAATTCAAACCTGAGCGGTGGAGCCATGTTCATGCTGCCGCAGAGCGATCAGGACGCGCGCATCCGTCGGCAGTTCGAACCGCTGGTGGAGCTGCTCCAGATCAAGGGCTCCTCTGAGTGCCGCTATTCTCCGAACGCCATCTGGGGCACGGCCGATGAATTCTGCAGCTTCGAAGCCATGAATTTCGGGCGCCTGACGGGTGACCATATCAGTCAGCCGAATGCGGTGAATATTCAGCCCAACAGCTTCGTGCGAAACGCCCTCAAAGACGGTCTGGGCTATGAGCGCGAGCGGGGCATCAACCCGTTTCAACTCGGCTTTGTGGGCGCTACGGATAATCACAACGGCACGCCGAGCGATACCGAACCCGCCAGCTTCGCAAAACACGGCGCACACGGCATTGTCAGCTGGGCCGAATCCAGCGCCGCACTGAACGAGGTGGATCAACTCGGCCTCGAATCCAACGGCGGCGGTATCACCGGTGTCTGGGCGGAAGAAAACACGCGCGACGCCCTCTTCTCGGCCCTGAAACGCCGGGAAACGTTCGCCACCAGCGGCACACGGCCGACGGTGCGCATGTTTGGCGGTTTTGGCTTGCCGCGCAACCTGTGTTCCAGACCCGACTTTGCCACCAAGGGCTATGCGCTGGGCGTTCCCATGGGCGGGACACTCCTGAACAGCGGCGGTGATGCGGCGCCCTCCTTTGCGGTGGCCGCCAATATGGATCCCGGCTGGCCGGGCCATGCGGGCACCAGGCTGCAACGCTTGCAGATTGTCAAAGGCTGGGTCGATGCCAACGGCGAAACACACGAAGCGGTCTACGATGTGGCCGGCGGGCCCAATGATGCGTCCGTCAACCTGCGCTCCTGCAAACCTACCGGAGAGGGTTTCGGCTCGCTGTGCGCCGTCTGGAAAGATCCGGCATTCGATAAAACTCAGGGGGCGTTCTACTACGCTCGGGTCTTGGAAAATCCGAGTTGCCGCTGGAACCAGTACCTGTGCAGCGCGCGCGGAGTCAACTGCAAGACCCGCCCGCGAACCAAAAAGGATCTCGCCTCCTACACCGAGTGGGAGTATCAGCAATGCTGCAGTAACGCCGTGCCGAAAACCGTTCAGCAGCGGGCCTGGGGCTCTCCCATCTGGTACAAGCCCTGAGTGCGACACGCTGCGCGCCAGCCGGCCGGACAGCGCGGCGTGGTTCGCTGGTGGCGGCAGCCGTCCCTGCATTTTGTGCTGATCGGCGGCCTGCTGTTTGTCGCCATCGACCTCTGGCCCCGCCTCGATGCGCCTGCCCCGCAAGAACCGCTGCGCGGCCGTGTCATCCTGACCCGTGAACGTCAGGACGAATTGCGCCGGGACGCTGCCAGAACCATGGGAGCCCTGCCGACCGGCCCGCAGTGGGACGCGCTGCTACAGCAGGCCGTGGATGACGAAATTTTGTACCGGGAGGCGCGCAGACTGGCACTGGATGCCGAGGACCCCCGGATTCGCCACCGGCTGATCCAGAAAATGCGGGCCTTGAATACCGCCCCCGGCCAGACCGAGGACGACCTGTATCAGGCCGCCATGGCACTCGGTCTGGACGATGATCTCGTCATCCGTCGCTTGCTGCAGGAAAAGCTGCGACTGCTGCTGCGGCAACAGCCCCATGGCATTTACGTGCAGGCGCAGGACGTGCGCGACTACATCGACCAGCACCGCGACCGCTTCGCCCTGCCCCCCACGGTCAGTTTTTCCCATGTGTTCCTCAGCCAGCAGCGGCCGGATCCACGGCTGAATGCGCATGCCCGGGAACTCATCCGGCGCTTCCGATTGCAGGCGACGCAACCGGACGCCGCGGCCCTGCATTCCGATGCCTTCCTGCTCGGGCAGCGGTTGGATGCCCAGTCCAAAGCCCAACTCGAGCGGTATTTCGGTGAAGACTTCGCCACGGCGGTTTTCGAATGCCCGCCCCAAAGCTGGTGCGGCCCTATCGGCTCCCCGTTTGGCCTGCACCTCATCTGGGTCGACCAGAAAACCGCCGGCGACTTGCCGCCTCTGGCCTCGATCTGGGACTCCGCCGTCCAGGCCGTCAGTGAACAGCAGGCCGCCTACAATCTGAACGACAGTCTGGCCCGGTTGCGGACACGCTATGACATCACCGTTGAAGGCAGTCCCGACCGCCCGGCCGCGGCTCAACCGGCCGCGGGGGCCCAATGAAGGCCGCACTGACCCGGTGGCTGTGCCTGCTGGCGTTATGGCTGGGCCCGCTCACCCCCGCCCTGGCACACCCGCTCGACCCGGCCCTGCTGGAACTGCGCGAGACCGACCCGGGCCATTTCGAGGTGCTGTGGCGGACGCCCCTGTCCCAGCCGGTCAACGCCCCCCTGACACCGCTCCTGCCGGCGCGGTGCGCAATGAGCAGCCCACGCCAGCCCAGTGACAACGGCCAGCAACTGACACAACGCTGGCAAGTGAATTGCGGCCCGGCCAGTCTGGTCGGCGAACGGCTGATTCTGGACGGACTCAGTGAACGGAAAACGGATGCCCTCATCCGCGTGCAACTGGCCGATGGCCGACTCGTGCAAGCCGTCGTGCGAAGCCGCCAGCCGTATCTCGACATCCCGGAGAAAACCCCGCTGCTGCAGGTCGTCGGCAGCTATTTCAGCCTGGGGCTGGAACATATCCTGACCGGCTTCGATCACCTGCTGTTCGTTCTTGGCTTATTGCTCCTGGTACAGGGCCTCGCGCCGCTCCTGTGGACCATCAGCGCCTTCACCGTCGGCCATAGCGTGACGCTGTCGCTGGTGGTGCTGGGCTGGATACGGGTGCCGTCGGCACCGGTCGAAGCCCTGATTGCCCTCAGCATCCTGATCGTCGCGCTGGAAGTCGAGCGCGACCGGGACGCAGGCCCCAGCCGGCTGCTCAAGGGCGGGCCCTGGCGTCTGGCGCTGATATTCGGATTCCTGCACGGCCTCGGCTTTGCCGGGGCCCTGTCGGCCGCCGGCGTGCCGGACGGCGAGATTCCCCTGGCGCTGGTGTCCTTCAACATCGGCATAGAAGCCGGCCAGCTGCTGTTTGTCGCGGCGGTGCTGGCGCTTCGCTGGCTGCTCCGCGCCCGCCATCTCCACACGCAGCCGCTGCTCCGCCATGTCCCCGCCTACTTCATCGGCTCGCTGGCGGCGTTCTGGTTGTTCGAACGTCTCTGGATCATGCTTCGGGCTTGAACGCTTAAAGGTAAGACCTGGATAAGAAAATGTCTCATGACATTCGGCGGAAGAATTCGTCTAAGCCAAGAGCGATAAAAGTATCATTGGACGCTCAGTCCAGATTCCGAGTTTTAGCAAAAAAGTTAAAGCTTGGACTCATTTTGGATCAGTACACTTTCATGATCCCGCCCAGCACCTGATAGTCATAAGGCTGCGGGTAGGTCACAGGGATATCGACCGCTCCAAGTAGATACCAGTTATCGGCAATATGGGTTCTGAAACCCGGGCCAACGGTGGTGATGTTTAGACTACTGGGTCCACGGTTATCGATCGCCTGAGTCACATTGGTCGCTACGTAGCCCACCAGGTCACCCAGAAATGGCGCGTAATTGTGATCCGTGAAGTAATAGCCCACGGCAAGGTTCGCCAGATAAGCTGTTCTTGCTCCAGACTGCTGGATATCCCCAGCGTAGGGAATCAAAAATCCAGTCCCGCCCCTGACGACCAATCCCTTCCACCAGTTCCCCCAGAACTCATATTGGGGAGTAACCGCGGCGAACCCTGCCCCATTGATCGGGTTTCCTGTAGGCACTCTGAAATTGACATTGAAAGTCTGGGTCAACTCCTTGCTTTCAGAAAGCATCACCTTGGGCTGGATTTGGAAATCACCGAAATTGGTTTGACGGTTTCCATAAAGATCATTCGATGCCATCGGAATCGTCGTTTCGATGTTCAAACGCTGATTGATGGGGGTGAAATTAACCATTGAGGCCCCGTAGCCATCAGTCCCCTGCCCCACATGATTGTGTTGCCAGTTGAAGATCGCAATGCCCAAACGGTAGAAAACACCCTCAAATGCCAGTAACCACCCCTGTCTTGGCGCTCCTCCCGCACCATCAGGTGGACTGACCCAAGGCTGATCCCAACCCTTCGTCAAAAAATCCCCGTAAGAAAGTTCCTGCCAATCTTCGGGATGGGCATAAACATCTCCCCAGATCGATTTCCCCATCGCTTCGGTAAAAGTGAATGACTTTCTTGGAGCTGTCGCTTTCGATTGTGTCAAATCCTGATTTTGCTGTGCAGCAACAGGCGATGACGCTGCTGGAGATTCGCCAAAAACAGGGAATCCGATCAGCTGGAGAAGAATCAACCAGCAGAACCGCGAGCGCAAAGGATTTGTCTTCATGCTTGACTCGATGGAATGCGCAGCATTCTGTAAACGTTCAATATTCCTCCACCCGATCAGGGACAAGGATCCACCCTGCTTCACCTGCCTTCAGTTTGTATTGAATTTGCCGCATCCCTCCGGTGGGTTTGGCATTGATATCGCCCTTACGATACACCGGAAAACGGCGAACAAGACTGGACTCTACCACTCTGAACTCATCGTGCCCCATATAGCCTTGCCCCGCGTTCTTCACGTGTTCAATCGGGGTGACATACATCTCGCTCAGGGATTTATTCTTGTTGGATGAGTAGGCGACGACCGAACCATAGGACCCGCTCCCGGCGGACGTGACATAGACATAAACTTCCGGAAAACCATCGACGTTGAGATCGGCGACTTCAGCGCCCGTGATGGTGCCATCTATCTCCCGATAAATCGGTTTTGCTCTCTGCTTCAACCCTCGGGTCTTGATCGTCAGGCGATTGATCGACTGGTCATTCGGACTTGAAAGCGTAAACGTGAGCCCTTGCAAAGATAAGGTCTCATGAAATCCTGCGGGTGCGTTCGTCTGGGCAGGGGAGGCTCCGGTCTGAGCCTTGTCGCCCGCCCAAGCTGAATTGGCAAAAACAAGGGCTCCAATCAGTAATGGGAGTTTCTTGTTGACTTGTTTGGCGAGAATTTTCCGCATCCATCCCCCGTCTAGAACCGATAGTTCACGGCAGCTCTCGTTGTTGAGACCTTCTTTGGGAAACTGCAGTCTGAGAGGGTCGACTGGAGAAACTCTCAGACGCGTTCGGAAGCTCGTGCCGATGTCGTGGAGTACATCGCGATGCCGCACAACAGCCCTCGACTGCATTCGTATTTGGGCTATTTTATCCCGGATGACTTTGAAAGACGGGGCCAACTGGCAAAGGCGGCTTAACCGAGTGTCCGTTAAATCTTGACCACGTCAATCTTTATCATCGCTACCGGAGCGTTCGCTTGGTAGCCAGGCATAATGAATGCGTAGCGAGGTAGCAGGGCAGATTATGTGACGGGGCACCAAGGGGTGCACCAGAGAAAACAAAGGCCCACTGAAGTGGGCCTAAGTCTTTGAAATATATGGTAGCAACGGCGGGACTTGAACCTGCGACACCCGCATTATGAATGCGGTGCTCTAACCAACTGAGCTACGTTGCCATCCATGAGAGAATACCGTCTGGCTCCTCCTGCTGTCAACTCACGACAGGCCCCGGTTGGGATTTCCTGGAGAGCTGTCAGTCGGTCGAATTCGCCTTCATTCTTTTCGCGACCATGGACGCCACAACATTAATCGACGGTTCAACGGCTTTGTGGGGACTCTTTACGAGCGCCTTCATATCGTCAACGATTCTGCCCGGCTATTCGGAAGCCGTTCTGGCGTATCTGGTCAGCCAATCCAGACATGACCCCGGCAACCTCATAGCAATTGCATCGGTCGGGAATACTCTGGGCGCGATGACGACTTGGTGTCTTGGTTACTGGGGACACGCCCGACTCGCTGGCACGGGACGCACCGAATCCAGACATCAGGTCGCAATTCTCAGACTGAAAAAGTGGGGACTGCCGCTGCTGCTGTTCTCGTGGCTACCGATTATCGGTGACGGCTTCTGCTTTGCCGCTGGGTGGTTGCAGATGCGATTCAGCCATTGTCTGGTGATGATCGCACTGGGAAAAGTCGCCCGCTATGCGGCCATTACCTGGGCCCTGATCGCTTGAAAGGCCGGCATTCTCGGTTGCGCGGGCAGAACGCAGGACGCCCTGCTGTGGCCTACTTGACGACCTTGAGCGCCGGTCGCTTGGTTGGAGTTGGCGGTTGGGGTTCGGGCGGTGGGGACGCGTCATCCCCCTCCTCGTCTTCATCAAAGATCATGCCCCGTCCATTTTCCTGTGCATAGATTGCCAGAACGGATCGGATGGGGACTTGCACCTGCATCGGCGCACCGCCAAACCGGGCGTTAAAAACGATCTCATCATTGCCCAGGACCAGGGCCTGTACCGCTTCGGGACGCAAATTGAGAACGATCCGTCCATCCTGAACATAGGCTCTGGGGACGAAGGTACCCTCCAGTTCAGCATTGACCAGGAGATACGGCGTCAGGCTGTTATCGACCACCCACTCGTAGATGGCCCTGATCAAGTAAGGTTTGAGTGAACTTGTCATCCGAACGGGCTGGTGTTGAGTGGGCTGAGCAGCTCGCGCTGGGGCGAACAATGACGGGGTTGAACAGCACGCACAGGGGTCACCGATCATCGGTCACCCCTTACGTGTTCGACCTAGTCGATGTCTTTCCAGTACTCTTTCTTCAACCTGTAGAAGAGGAATGTGAGGAACAGCAGAAAGGCGATGACATACTTGCCCAACGGTACACGCTGCAACTTTGAGGGCTCAGCCACATAGGCGAGGAAATTAACGAGGTCGTTGGCCACATGATCGAATTCCCGTTCGCTCAGTTTTCCGCGACCCGAAGGCATCACACCCACAACTTCTTCCTTGCCGCCAACCTGTTCGATAACGGCCTGTTGAGGTCCCTGCAATGCCCAAAGCACGTTCGGCATGGCGACATTCGGCAGGACCGTGTTGTTCACGCCGAAGGGCCGCTTTGGATCCTCGTAGAAACCCTTCAGATAGGAATAGACCCAGTCGGCACCCCGTGACCGGATGACCAGTGACAGATCCGGCGGGGCGACGCCGAAGGCTGCCTGGCCACTCTCGGCTGACATGGCCGTTTTGATGGTCTCGTGGATTTTTGCGTCCCCAAACAGGATCAGGTCTCGCATCCGGGTTTCATTGATCTTCAGATCTTTGCTAATGCGTGAATAGCGAATCTGCTTGAGTCCATGGCAACCCATGCAGTACTCGGCAAAATAGCCTGCACCCCGGATCACCGATAGCTCATCGAACACATCCACATCGGCATGTTCCAGCTTGACGGCCGACTCGGCCTGACACACCAGGGCGAACGCGGACAGGAGAAGGAGGATAAGTGCCTTTTTCATGCTCATGAACGTCCCGAGAATTTGCCAAATCCCTTGGATAAAGCTTCCTTTACACCGACCACGAAGGGTGAGTGCTCCACCGCCTTGAGACCTTCCTCAATCAGTCGCCATTGGAAGCCTTCCCGCTTCGAGAGCGGTATAACCGGTTCGGTCAGCCGTTCAGGCACAGGTTTGGTGATCTCGACCGAGGAGAAAATGGGCAGCAGCAGGAAGAACGCAAAATAGACGCCGGAGAAAATCCGCGCCATCAGCGTATAGGTTTCCGTCACCGGCTTGGTTCCCAGAACGCCAAGTCCAAGGAAACTGATCACAAAGGCTGTCAGTGCAATCTTGAACAAAGGACTGCGATAGCGGATCGATTTGACCGGGCAACGATCCAGCCACGGCAACAAGAACAGCACGACGATTGAGGCGCCCATCGCGATGACACCCCCCAGTTTGCTGGGAACCGCACGCAGGATGGAGTAAAACGGCGTGAAGTACCAGACCGGCTGGATATGCTCGGGGGTCTTCATCGGATCGGCCGGATCGAAGTTGGGGTGTTCAAGGAACAAACCGCCCATTTCCGGGGAGTAGAAAACGATCCAGGCAAAGATTGTGATGAACAGACCGGCTACATACAAATCCTTGACCGTGTAATAGGGGTGGAAAGGGATACCGTCTTTGGGGATACCCATTAAATCCCGGTTCTTCTTGATTTCGATTCCATCCGGGTTATTGGATCCCGTTGTTCTGAGCGCCGCCAGATGCAGCACGACCAGACCCAGAATGGCGAGCGGTACCGCAATCACATGCAGGGCGAAGAATCGGTTCAAGGTGGCATCCGCAATCACGTAATCGCCGCGAATCCACGTGGCGAGATCCTCACCGATGACCGGGATGGCCCCGAATAGCGAAATGATGACCTGGGCGCCCCAGTAGGACATCTGCCCCCAGGGCAGCAGGTAACCCATGAAGGCCTCGGCCATCAGGAGCACGAAAATGACCATGCCGAACAGCCAGAGCAATTCCCGCGGTTTCTTGAATGAACCGTAGAACAGTGCCCGGAACATGTGCATGTAGATGACGACGAAGAACAGCGACGCGCCGGTAGAGTGCAGATAGCGCAACAGCCATCCCCAACTCACATCACGCATGATGTATTCCACCGAGTCGAACGCCAGTTCGGCGGAGGGCTTGTAATGCATGGCAAGAACGATCCCGGTCACGATCTGGTTGACCAGAACCAGCAGTGCCAGTGATCCGAAGAAATACAGGAAGTTGAAGTTTTTCGGTGCGTAATACTTCAACAACTGGTCTTCAAAGAATTTGGTGACCGGCAGCCGTTCATCCAGCCACTCGCGGAAGGCGGAACCCTTCTGAATCATTTACGCTTTCTCCCCTTCAAGCCCGACGACAATGCGGGTGTCGCTGGCGAAATAATACGGCGGGATTTCCAGATTGACCGGCGCAGGCACGCCCTTGTATACGCGTCCGGCCATGTCGAACTTGGAACCATGACAGGGGCAGAAGAACCCCCCCTTCCAGTCCGCGCCCAGATCCGCCGGCGCCATATCAGGACGGTAAGTCGGCGAACAGCCAAGATGGGTACAGACCCCGACAGCTACGAAAATTTCAGGCCGGATGGCGCGCGCCTCGTTCCGGGCCGACGCTGGTTGTTCGGACTGATCAGAATTCGGATCCAATACGACGCTATCGAGCTCGGGCAGCGTAGCCAACACCTCAGGCGTCCGCTTCAGCACCCATACCGGTTTGCCGCGCCACAAGACCACGATGCGCTGACCCGATTCCAGTTTTTCGATATCGACTTCGACCGGTGCCCCCAAGGCCTCCGCCTTGGCACTCGGCTTCATCGACGATACGAACGGCACAGCCAGATACCCCGCCCCCACAGCGCCAACCACACTGGCGGCCTTGGTCAGAAACCGGCGTTTATCGTTATCCACGCCATTCATCATGCAGATACTCCATTTCGGGGATGAATCGACTGAAGAGAGATACCCCGTGTTGTTGAGCGCCTTGTTGATGCAAGGCAGAAACACAGTGTTTCCGTAAAATTTTCAGCGTAGCGATTTTGTGGGAGAACGGCTCTAGGGTCAAGAAAAAACGGGAAGCGGGACCGAGCCGACACCGCCGGTGGGAATCGCGATCCGTGTGCGTCAGGCAGGTGCGGTCTGGCCGATGGCGTGCGCGAAAGCCTCCAGAAACCGCTGATTTTCTTCCGGTTTGCCGACCGTGATTCGCAGACAGTTGGTGAGCAAACCGCCGTTCGGATGCAGATTCTTGATCAGCACGCCCTGCGCCTTCAGCTGCTGGAACACCTCGTTGGCATCATCACGCAGCAGTTTGAGCAGTACAAAATTGGCATGACTTTCAAACACCCGCAGATGCTCAAATCGCTGCAAGGCTTCGATCAGGCGGGCACGGTCGGCCAGAATTTGCCGAACTTGTCGCTGGAATTCGGTCGGCCGGTCAAGGACAAACTCCGCACTGAGTTGAGTCAAGACATTGATGTTGTAAGGCAACCGAATCTTGTCGAACTCCTCGATCCAGCGCGGATCGCCGGCCATGAAACCCAGTCGCAGGCCGGCCATCCCCAATTTTGACAAGGTGCGCATGACCAGCAGTTGGGGGTAACGGGGCAATGCCGCCATGAAACTGTGATTGGCATAGGCCGCGTAAGCCTCGTCCACCACGACCAAACCGGGCGCCGCTGACAGGATCTGCTCCAGCGCGACGCGATCAAACAGATTGGCGGTCGGGTTGTTCGGATAGGCCATAAAGACCAGAGCAGGTTGATGCTCGGCCATGGCAGCACAGAACGCGGCGGTGTCCAGACTGAAATCATCGGACCGCAACGGCACACCGACAAAGTTCAGCCCCAGCGACAGGCTGACCTGACGGTACATGACGAAGGTCGGCTCGGGCGCCATGACCGTTGAGCCCGGCTTGAGCGCCATCAACAGCAGTTGGATCAGCTCATCCGAACCGTTTCCAAGCAGGATTTCAGCCCCCTCCGGCACCTCATGGGCGACTCTCAGGGCCTGCTTGAGCCGCTGGCAAGCCGGATCCGGATAGCGGTTGGGTTCCGCCTCACGCAGGTGCTCAAGCCACTGATCGATCAGGTTCGGCGGCCATGCGTAAGGGTTCTCCATCGCATCCAGTTTGATGAAGCCACGCGCATCCGGCACATGGTAGGCCTTGAGCGCCCTGACTTCCGGACGCAGCAGGGCCTCGATCGATTGCGTGACGTCGCTCATGAGGTGATTCGGTATTCTGCCGAACGGGCATGTGCGGTGAGACCCTCGCCCCGTGCCAGAATCGACGCGGTGCGGGCCAGTTGATCCGAGCCTTCCGCCGAACAAAAGATGAGACTGGAACGCTTCTGGAAGTCGTAGACGCCCAGCGGGGACGAAAACCTCGCCGTACTGGAGGTCGGCAGGACGTGGTTCGGCCCGGCACAATAATCTCCCAGAGCCTCGGCCGTGTGGCGCCCCATGAAAATCGCACCGGCATTGCGGATGCGGGCTGCGAGGGACTCCGGCTCGGCCACCGACAATTCAAGATGTTCGGGCGCGATCCGGTTGGCGACCTCGGCCGCCCGTTCCAGATCGGGAACCGCAATCAGCGCCCCACGCCCTGACAGCGACGCACGAATCACCTCGGCCCGCTCCATCGTCGGCAGCAGGCGGTGAATACTGGCCTCCACCGCATCCAGATAGGCCGTGCTGGTCGCAATCAGGATCGCCTGTGCATCCTCGTCATGTTCCGCCTGCGAAAACAGATCCATGGCAATCCAGTCCGGATCAGTATGGCCATCACAAATGACCAGAATTTCCGAGGGTCCGGCCACCATGTCGATGCCGACCTGACCGAACACCAACTTCTTGGCCGTCGCCACATAGATGTTTCCGGGCCCGACGATCTTGTCGACCCGCGGCACCGTGACCGTACCATACGCCAGTGCGGCAACCGCCTGCGCCCCACCGATGCGAAACACGCGGGTCACGCCGGCCAAATGCGCAGCAGCCAGCACCAGCGGGTTCAACTCGCCCGCCGGCGTCGGCGTCACCATAATGATCTCGGGCACGCCTGCCACATGCGCCGGAATGGCATTCATGAGCACCGAGGACGGATAAGCCGCCTTGCCGCCGGGGACGTAAATGCCGACCCGATCCAGCGGTGTCACCTGCTGTCCCAGCACCGTTCCATCGGGTTCGGTGTAGCGCCAGGAAACGAGTTTCTGCTGTTCGGCGTAGGCGCGAATCCGGTTCGCAGCGTTCTCGAGTGCTGCCGCCATGTCTGGCGACAGACCGGCCCACGCTGCCGCCAACTGGTCGCGCGACAATTCGAGGTCGCCCATCCCCTCCGGCTCGAAGCGATCGAACTGCCGGGTGAGTTCGATCAGCGCCTGATCGCCGCGCTGACGGACGTCGGCAATGATGGCTGTGACACGTTCGTGGATGCTCGCGTCTGACGCCTCATCCCACTGCAACAACGCCTGCAGCTGGACATCAAAGTCCGGCTGAACGGCATCAAGACGACGCAGGCTGATCGTGCTCATGCCGACGCCTCCGCCAAGGCCTGCTTCAGCTCGGCAATGAAGCCGGTAACCTCGGCATGCTTGGTCTTCATGGCGGCCTTGTTGAGGATCAGCCGGCTGCTGACCTCCATGATCAATTCATGCGGAACCAGCCCGTTGGCCTTGAGGGTCTTGCCGGTATCGACCACATCGACGATGCAATCGGCAAGACCCACCAGGGGAGCCAGCTCCATGGAGCCATAGAGTTTGATGATTTCGGCCTGGATGCCGAGACTGGCGAAGTAGCGATGCGCCGTTTTCACATACTTGGTCGCCACGCGCGGACGACTGCCGGGCTTGAAGTGCATGTCCGGACTGCCGGCCGTCATCAGGCGGCAGCGGGCAATGCCCAGATCCAGCGGCTCATAGAGCCCGGACGCATCGTATTCGGCCAGCACATCCTTGCCGGCAATGCCGAGATCGGCGGCGCCGTATTCGACATAGGTCGGCACATCGCTGGCGCGGATGATCAGGAACTGCAGACCCGGCCGATTGGAGGGCAACACCAGCTTGCGGCTTTTGTCCGGGTCAACCGTCGGTTCGATACCGATCCGCGCCAGCAGCGCGATGGCCTCGTCATAAATCCTGCCTTTGGAGAGCGCGAGTGTCAGCACGGGACCACCCTACTGGGGAACGCGACGAATTTCGGCGCCGAGTTGCGCCAGCTTTTCTTCGATACATTCATAGCCGCGGTCGATGTGATAGATGCGATCCACCAGCGTCTGCCCTTCGGCCACCAGTGCCGCCAGCACCAGACTGGCCGAGGCCCGCAAATCGGTTGCCATGACCGGCGCGCCATTCAAGGCCGGCTTACCGCGGATGATGGCGGTATGCGACTCCACCGTGATATCGGCCCCCATGCGCTGCATCTCCTGCACATGCATGAAGCGATTTTCAAAGATGGTTTCGGTGATGACGCCGACGCCGTCGGCAATGGCATTCAGCGCCATGAACTGCGCCTGCATGTCGGTTGGAAACGCTGGATACGGCGCGGTACGAATGGAAACCGAATGTGGCCGCTGGCCGGCCATGTCCAGTTCGATCGTATCGGCGGTACAGGTAATCCGGGCGCCCGCCTCACGCAACTTCTGCAACACGGCATCCAGGATGTCGGGGCGCACATCCTTCAGCTTGATCTTGCCGCCGGTGATGGCCGCGGCAACCAGATAGGTGCCGGCCTCGATGCGGTCCGGCATCACCCGGTATTGCTGACCCTGGGCGGAGAGGGATTCGACACCCTGAATTTCAAGCACGTCGGTACCGGCACCATGGACTTTCGCCCCCATCATGTTGAGGAAGTTGGCCAGATCCACCACTTCGGGCTCGCGCGCCGCATTTTCGATGATGGTGGTTCCCTCGGCCAGCGCCGCTGCCATCATCAAGTTTTCCGTGCCGGTCACCGTCACCAGATCCAGCACCAGCCGGCAGCCCTTCAGGCGCTTGGCACGGGCGTGGATGTAGCCATTCTTGACCTCGATGTCGGCCCCCATCTGGGCCAGACCCTGCAAATGCAGATTGACCGGCCGGCCGCCGATGGCGCAGCCACCCGGCAGGGACACTTCGGCGCGGCCGAAGCGCGCCAGCAAGGGGCCCAGCACCAGAATCGAGGCACGCATGGTCTTGACCAGATCATACGGGGCCTGATAGCTCTTGATGGTGTTGGAATTGACTTCAATATTCAGTTTTTCATCGACGGTCAGGTCGATCCCCATCCGCCCGAGCAGCTCCATGGTAGTAGTGATATCGAGCAGATGCGGCACATTGCCGACGGTGACGGTGGTGTCGGAAAGCAGCGTGCCGGCCAGAATCGGCAAGGCCGCGTTTTTGGCGCCCGAGACACGCAGTTCCCCATTCAAGGGGATCCCGCCGGTAATCATGAGTTTATCCATCAGATCGTCTCTGTCACGTCGATAAGTTCGCCCTGCCGGCAGTCATGCCGGGCCGGGCCATTCAGTCCGTGTCGATCGGCAACATGCCCTCGACCCCGCCGACTCGCATCATCGCCTGGAGCGATTCGGGTACCCGGGTGTAGCGCAGGACGCACCCGGCCCTTCGGGCCATGTTGAGCCACTCGATCAGCAGCGCTACCCCGGCACTGTCGGCCCGGGTGATACCCGAGAGATCCAGCCGCAGCAATGGCTGATCCCGCAGCAACGGCTTGACCAGCGCCAGCCCTTCGAGAGCGGTCGCAAAGGTCAGGATGCCGTTCAGTTGATAGTGCCCGCCCTGACCGGAACCGGCAAATTCGATGCGTACCGCCATGCGCATGAGGGACTATCCGGGACTGTCTTTCGTTAGTGGCCGCTTGAACGACCGTGAGCCGCCTTGGCGGCCCCTTTGGCGCCGCCTGGCTCGCGCTTGGCCACCACCCGCTTCGGGGCGGATGAGGCTGATTTCGATGGCGCCGTCACCTTTTCCGGCGCAACCACATCTGCCTTGGCAGCTGCCGACACATCGGCTGCAGGCGCAGCGGTTTGAGCGGCCTTGTTGTCCTTCCCTTCCTCTGCCTTGTTGAACAGGAAGCGGCTGATCAGCTGTTCCAGCACCATGGCCGACTGGGTCAGTTCGATTTCATCACCATCGCCGAGGTACGTATCCGACCCCCCTGCAGATAGACCGATGTATTGCTCGCCCAGAAGACCTGCCGTGAGAATGCTGGCACTGGTATCGTCCGGCAGCGTGCGGTAAGCGGGCTCGATGCGCATCTCGACCACGGCCTCGTAGCGCTTGTCATCGAAACCAATGCGTTCCACACGGCCGACGGTCACCCCCGCCATTGACACCGGTGCCCGGACCCGCAGGCCGCCGATATTGCCGAAATGCGCCTTGACGATATAGCTGCCCTTGGCAGTACTGAATTCCCCGAGGTTGCTAACCTGCATGGCCACAAAAAACAGCGCCAGCAGACCCATGGCCACAAAGACGCCTACCCATATTTCAATCGACCTGGTGGCCTGCATGTTTCAATCCCCAAACATTAACGCGGTGAGCACGAAATCGGAGCCCAACACCGCAAAAGCGGAATACACCACCGAGCGGGTCGTTGCGCGACTCACGCCTTCGGCGGTCGGTACGGCATCGTAGCCCTCGAAGACCGCAATCCAGGTCACGATGACACCAAACACCATGCTCTTGATGAACCCATTGACGGTATCGTCATAGAAATCAATCTTGGCCTGCATCTGCGACCAGAACGGGCCCTGATCCACCCCCAGCAGGCCGACCCCGACGAAATAGCCGCCGAGCACGCCCACCGCAGTGAACAAGCCGGCCAGCAAGGGCATCGACACGGCACCGGCGAAGAACCGTGGCGCCACGATCCGGCGCACTGGATCAACGGCCATCATTTCCATTCCGGATAACTGCTCGGTGGCCTTCATCAGACCAATCTCGGCCGTCAGGGCCGAGCCGGCGCGACCGGAAAACAGCAAGGCCGTCACGACCGGGCCAAGTTCCCGTACCAGAGACGCCGCCACCATGACGCCCAGCGACTCTTCGGCGCCGAAATCCGACAAGACATTGTAGCCTTGCAGCGCCAGCACCATGCCGACAAACAATCCCGACACGGTGATCAGCAGAATTGTCAGCACACCGACCGAATAAACCTGCGCGACCAGCAGGCGCGGTCGCCGCAGAATGTCAGCCAGACCCAGCAGCACATGGGCCAGAAACACATGGGCGCGGCCCAGCTTCTGCAAGGCGGCCAAGGTGCCCTGGCCGAGCTGCCGGAGACCTTCAAGCACCGATTGGAACCATCCGGCCGGGCCTTGCCGTAATCGTGTCTTCATGCCCCAGCCCCCAGCAGATCGGTTCGGTAATCGGCGGCCGGATAATGGAACGGCACCGGACCATCCGGCGCACCGCGCATGAATTGTTGCACCCACGGCGATTCAGACGCCCGAATTTCGGCCGGCGCCCCCTCACCGACCACCTTGCCCTCTGAAATGAGGTAGATGTAATCGGCGATTGCGGCAGTTTCCTCAACGTCGTGCGACACCACGATGCTGCTCAGCCCCAGTTCGTTATTCAAATCATGAATCAGCTTTACCAGCACGCCCATGGAGATCGGGTCCTGACCGGTGAACGGCTCGTCATACATCAGCATCATCGGATCCAGGGCGATGGCTCTGGCCATGGCGACCCGCCGCGCCATGCCCCCGGACAACTGGGTCGGCATCAGATCCCGTGCGCCGCGCAGGCCGACAGCTTCCAGCTTCATCAGCACCAGAGAGCGGATCATGGATTCCGGCAAACCGGTGTGTTCGCGCAGCGGGAAGGCGACGTTGTCGAACACGCTGAGATCGGTCAGCAGCGCACCGCTCTGGAACAGCATCCCCATGCGCTTGCGGAACTCATACAACTCGACCAGCCCAAGACTGTGGACGTCGATGCCATCGACCCTGATGATGCCGGCATCAGGCCGCAACTGGCCACCGATCAGCTTGAGGAGCGTCGTCTTGCCGGTGCCACTAGGCCCCATGATGGCCGTGATGCGTCCCCTGGGGATATCCAGCGAGACATTGTCGAAAATCGTGCGCGAGCCGCGACTGAAGGAAAGTCCGCGTATCGAGATGAGAACTTCGTCGGTAGTGGGCTGGGGGAGCATGCGCCGGTTCAACACTCGAAAAATACGCTTCTTTGACTGACCTGAAGCGGTCTATTCTGGCCACCCGCCCCGGATCAGTCAACTTAACGCCGGCTTTGTTGCTGAATTAAAACGCCTCCCCTGCGCTGGCATCTGATATGATTGCCGGCTCCCAAAACCTGCCATTACGGAATTCCGAGATGTCAAACAAACTTCTAGACATTGTTAAACCTGGCGTCGTGACCGGTGCTGACGTTCAGAAAGTGTTCGCTTTCGCCAAGCAGCATAACTTTGCGCTGCCGGCGGTCAACGTCATCAGCACCGACTCCATCAACGCGGTGCTGGAAGCTGCCGCCAAGGCTCAGTCGGCCGTCATCATCCAGTTCTCCAACGGTGGCGCGCAGTTCATCGCCGGCAAGGGGGTCAAGCTGGACGGCCAGCAGGCACAGATTCTGGGTGCTGTGTCCGGTGCCAAGCACGTGCACCTGATGGCTGAACACTACGGCGTACCGGTGATCGTTCACACCGACCACGCCGCCAAGAAGCTGCTGCCGTGGATCGACGGTCTGCTGGACGCCGGCGAAAAGCATTTCGCCGAAACCGGCAAGCCGCTGTTCAGCTCGCACATGCTTGACCTGTCTGAAGAAAGCCTGCAGGAAAACATCGAGATCTGTGCCAAGTACCTGACCCGCATGGCCAAGATGGGCATGACCCTGGAAATCGAACTGGGCTGCACCGGGGGTGAAGAAGACGGCGTCGACAACTCCGGCATGGATCACTCCGCGCTCTACACCCAGCCGGAAGACGTGGCCTACGCCTATGAGCACCTGAGCAAGATCAGCCCGAACTTCACCATCGCGGCTTCGTTCGGCAACGTCCATGGCGTCTACAAGCCCGGCAACGTCCAGCTGACGCCGAAAATCCTGTTCAATTCGCAGACACACGTCTCCGAAAAGTTTGGTGTACCCGCCAACACCCTGAACTTCGTCTTCCACGGCGGTTCCGGTTCGACCCAGGAGGAAATCCGCGAGTCGATCAGCTACGGCGTGATCAAAATGAACATCGACACCGACACCCAGTGGGCCTACTGGAACGGCGTACGCGAGTTCTACCTGAAGAACGAAGGCTATCTGCAGGGCCAGATCGGCAACCCGGATGGCGAAGACAAGCCGAACAAGAAGTTCTACGACCCGCGCGTCTGGATCCGTGCAGCGCAGTCCAGCATGGCCGATCGACTGCAGCAGGCCTATGCCGACCTGAATGCGCTGAACAAGCTGTAAGCGCGTTCCTCTCGGGACAAAAAGCCGGGTACGTCACCCGGCTTTTTTTTGCTTCTCGAATACTCTCGGATCGGATTCGGCGATAATCGTTAATCCGGCCCACGCCCATCCCGGCCAGCCCTCCTACGTTCCGAACTGCCACGAGGTCCCGCACCCTTGCCTTTCCTGAACGCCCGACTGCTGGGCCGGCTCCATCGGCTGGCCATCTATCTGTTTCTGTTCACAGCCGTGCCGGTGCTGGTCCTGCGCTGGGTGCCCCCCCCGACCAGCATGTTCATGTTGATCGACCGAATCGGCGGACTGATGCACGGCGACCGCCACTACCGCATCCAATATCGATGGACGCCGTGGGAGGCCATTTCTCCGCAAGCCAAGCTGGCGGTCGTGGCTTCCGAAGATCAAACCTTCGTCGACCACATCGGGTTCGATTTCAAGGCGATCGGCAAGGCGCTGGAGCGAAACCGCACCGGCAAGAAAGTGTTTGGCGGCAGCACCATCAGCCAGCAAACCGCCAAGAACCTGTTCCTCTATCCCAGCCGGAGCTATTTGAGGAAAGTGCTGGAAGCCTACTTTACGGCCCTGATTGAACTGAGCTGGCCGAAACAGCGGATACTCGAGGTCTATTTGAACATCGCCGAATTCGGCGAGGGCATCTATGGCGTCGGAGCCGCAAGCCACGCGTTTTTCAACACCTCGGCCGCCCGGCTGAACAGTTCGCAAGCCGCCCTGCTGGCGGCCGTTCTGCCCAACCCCAAACTGCTCAAGGCCCGCAGCCCCTCGACGTATGTCCTGCATCGGCGTGACTGGATCACCGGCCAGATGCGCTATCTGAGCGGGCGGCACCTGCTGGACGAGCTGTAGCCCGCCCTTCGACTGCAGGTACGCCGTCCCCCCCAACAGAGGGGCTCAGATGCCGAGATTGCTGAGCGTCACCATCAGATCATTGAGAATGCCGGTCACGCGCGGATGCTCGACCTCGAACTGGGTCAGTGCCTGCTTGACGTCTTCCAGCAGATGCACATGGGTATCGTCCTCGGCCGCCTCCAGACGCGTCTCCAGCTTGATCAGCAAGGCTTCGAGCCGCTCTTTCACGGCCGGATGACTCTGCTCCAGCCGTTCGACTTCCTGCCGCAGGGCGAACAAGGCTTCGTTGATTTCTTTTTCAGCCATGAGTGATTCCTCGCTAAGGGATGTGGGCGCTTATAACGCCGCCAGTCGCTGCCGCAGCGACTCCGGACAGGCAAATGCCGCCTGGTGGATATCGACGTTGTAGTACGCCGTCGCAAAAGGTCGCGCCGCGGCATCCGCCTCGCGGAAGCCAGTCAGCGGGCCCTTGCCAGCCATGGTGCCACTCCACCAGCCCGACGGATAGATGCATTGCGGGAAAAAGAAACTGCGCGTATGCCCGAAACCGGCCTGACGCATGGTCCGGTGCATGGCTTCGATCAGATCAGCATGGAACAACGGCGACTCGCTCTGCTGCACCAGAATCCCATCCGGGCCGAGGCAGCGGAAGCACTCCCGGTAGAAGGCCTCGTTAAACAGCCCTTCGGCCGGTCCGACCGGGTCGGTACTGTCAACGATGATGACATCGACGCTGCCGGCCGCCGCATCCTTGACCCACTGAATACCGTCAATGAACAGCAACTCCGCCCGCGGGTCATCATTCGAGGTACACAGGTCCGGAAAATGCACCTCGGCGAGCCGGGTGACACGTTCATCGATCTCAATCTGGATGGCCTGCTTGACCTCGGGGTGACGCAGCACCTCCTTGAGGCTGCCGCAATCGCCGCCACCGATGACCCAGACCCGCTCCGGCCGGGGATGGGTATACAGCACCGGATGGGTCATCATCTCGTGGTACAGGTAGTTATCCCGGTCGGACACCATGGTGCAGCCGTCGATGATCATCAGCTTGCCGAACCACTCGGTATCGTAGATCTCGATGCTCTGGAAAGGGGTCTGCTCCTCGTGCAGCTTGGCCTTGACCTTCATCGAGAAGGCGCTGCCGTGTTTGGGATAGACTTCGGTGAACCAGCCGGCGGGATCGATCATCAGGGGACCTCACATGGAAATGAGCCGCGATTTTCCACATAATTGCCGGCCTGATCAAAGGAATTCATCATGACCACCTGCTGGAACGCCGCCCAATCCCGTGACATCTACGGCATAGAGCATTGGGGCGAGGGTTACTTCGACATCAACGACCGCGGCAACGTCGTCGTGCACCCGGCTCGGGACGTCCAGGCCGGTGCCGTCGACCTGATCGAAGTAGTCCAGTCGGTCCGCCAGGAAGGCCTGTCCCTGCCGGTGCTGGTCCGCTTCACCGACATCCTGCGCGATCGCATCGTTCGGCTGAATACGGCCTTTGCCGACGCCCGACAGGAGTACGACTACCGCGGTCACTACACGCCGGTCTACCCGATCAAGGTCAATCAGCAACGGGGCGTCGTCGACGCCATCATCCACAACGGCGCCCATCCGGTCGGCCTGGAAGCCGGCAGCAAATCCGAACTGCTGGCCATCCTTGCCTTGTCTCCTGCCGGCACCGTGATCTGCAACGGTTACAAGGATCGCTCCTACATCCGCGTGGCGCTGATCGGGCTCATGCTCGGCCTTGACGTTTACATCGTCATCGAAAAACTGTCGGAACTGGATATCGTCCTCGCCGAAGCGGCCGCACTCGACATAGAGCCCCGTCTGGGCGTCCGCATTCGGCTGTCCAGCATCAGCGCCGGCAAATGGCAGAACAGCGGCGGCGAAAAATCCAAGTTCGGCCTGCACACCGGCGAGATCCTGCGGCTGGTCAAGCGTCTGGGCGAGAGCGGCAAGCTGGACTGGCTGAAGCTCATGCACTTCCACATGGGCTCGCAGATTGCCGACATCGGTGATGTCAAGACCGCCCTGCGCGAAGCCGGCCGCTACTATGCCGAACTGCGCGCCCTGGGTGCCGCGATCGAAGTTGCTGACGTCGGCGGCGGGTTGGGTGTGGATTACGAAGGCACCCGCTCCACCAGCGAGTGCTCGATCAACTACAGCATCGACGAATACGCCCACAGCATCGTCCGTGCCTTTGACGAAATCTGCAGCGAATTCAATCTGCCGCACCCGAACCTTGTCACCGAGTCCGGCCGGGCGATGAGCGCCCACCATGCGGTCCTGATCACGCATATCACCGACATCGAAACGGTCCCCGAGGACGCCACTGCCCCCGTCTCCACCGCGGCCAAGCCGCTGGAGGACCTGGCCGACTGCCTGCGGCGTCTGCCGACCGAACCGGTGCTGGGGGTCTATCACGACGCCCAGTTCGATTTGGCCGAAGCGCGGGCGATGTTCGTGCAAGGCAACCTCACACTGTCCGAACTGGCCGAGGCCGAACGCCTCAATGCCGCCATCCTGCATGGCGTGCAGCGGCGGCTGGACGTGCGCCTGCGGGCGCACCGGGAACTGCTGGACGAACTCAACGAACGACTGGCCGACAAGATCTTCTGCAACTTCTCGCTGTTTCAGTCCATGCCCGACGCCTGGGCGATTGCTCAGGTGTTCCCGGTCCTGCCGCTGCAGCGGCTGGATGAAGAGCCGACCCGCCGCGGTGTCATCCAGGACCTCACCTGCGACTCGGATGGCCGCATCAACGCCTACATCGACCAGCAGAGCCTTGAAGGCACCCTGCGGCTGCACGAACAGCGCCCGGGCGAACCTTACCTGATCGGCATTTTTCTGGTCGGCGCCTATCAGGAAATTCTCGGCGATATGCATAACCTGTTCGGTGACACCCACTCCGTCAACGTAGAACTGGATGGCCGGGGCGGCTATCGTCTGGTGGATCCAATGCACGGCGATGGAGCCGACGACATGTTGCGCTACGTGCACATTGATCCGGAAGCGCTGGAACGCGCCTACCGCAAGAAACTCCTCGAAGCCCGCCTCCCGGCGGGACAGCGCAAGCTGTTCGAAACCGAACTCATGGCCGGCCTCACCGGCTATACCTATCTGGAGGAATGAGTCCCGTGTCCGCCGCCCCTGCCGTGACCGACGAACTTCAGGCCGGCTTCATCGGCCTCGGCTCGATGGGCGCGCTCATGGCCCGGCATATCGCGGCTGCAGGTCGGCTGGCCGGGGTCTGGAACCGCAGCCCGGAACGCAGCCTGATCTTCGCCGCCGACACCGGCGTGGCGATCGCGGCGAGCCCCGCCGACCTCGCCGCACAGGTCGATGTCCTGCTCCTCTGCGTATCGGCCGATGCCGATGTGCTGGCCCTCATTGAACAGATCGCTCCGGCACTGCGGCCGGGCCAGATCGTGATCGACTGCTCGACCGTCAGCCGCGCCACCGCGCTCAGCGCGGCTGCCCGGGTACGCACCTGCGGCGCCGACTTCCTTGACGCCCCGGTCACCGGCGGCATGGAAGGCGCCCGCAACGGCACGCTGGCCATCATGGTCGGCGGCGCGGCCGCAACGCTGGCTCGGGCCCGTCCGGTGCTCGACCCCATGGCCAGTCGCGTGATCCATCTGGGCGAGGTCGGCATGGGCCAGTCGGCCAAAGCCGTCAATCAGGTCATGTGCGCCGGCATCAACGAAGCCGTCACCGAGGCGCTGGCCTTCGGCGCACACCTGGGGCTGGACATGGACAAGCTGATCGAGGTCATCGCCGGCGGCGCGGCCGGCAACTGGTTCCTCGACAAACGGGGGCCGACCATGACCCGCGACCGCTTCACACCCGGCTTCAAGCTGCACCTGCATCAGAAGGACCTGGGCATTTGCCTGGCGATGGCGGCGGCGCTCGACATGGAACTTCCCCTGACCGAGATCACCTCGAACCACTACCGTGCGCTGATCGACGCCGGCCATGGCGAGGACGATATTTCGGCCCTGTACCGCCTCAAACGTCCCTGACCGTGACGCGCCCCGGCTTCGCGTGGATCGAACAATCGCCGCAGGGGATTACGCTCAGGCTGTCGGGTGACTGGGTGCTGGGCGCCGAGTTGCCAGATGCCGACACCGTGTTCGAGCGGCTGCCAGACCGCCGCGATGGCCTGCGGCTTGAATTCGACTGCCGCGCCCTGGAACGCTGGGACAGCGTCCTGCTGACCTTCCTGACCCGCCTGATTCGCCGGGCGGAGAGCGGCCGGTTCACGATCGTCCGGGAGGGCCTGCCGCACGGTGTTCAGGGCCTGCTGTCGCTGGCCCGGGCGGTGCCGGAGCGGGAAGATCTTCCGCACCGGCCGCTCGCCGTGGGTTTCACGGCCCGCATCGGCACCTATTGTCTTGAGGTCGTGGATGACTTTCTGCATCTGGCCGAGTTTATCGGTGAAACCTGCCTCGCCTTTGGCCGCTTGCTGATCGGCCGGGCGCGCCTGCGCGCCAGCGATGTCTGGAATCTGGTGCAGGCCTGCGGGCCGGATGCCTTGCCCATCATCAGCCTGATTGCGGTGCTGGTCGGCATGATTCTGGCTTTTGTCGGCGCCGTGCAGCTCAAGCTGTTCGGCGCGCAGATTTTCATCGCCGATCTGGTCGGACTGGGCATGGCACGCGAGATGGGGGCCATGATGACGGCCATTCTCATGGCGGGTCGCACCGGGGCGGCCTATGCTGCCGAACTGGGCTCGATGACCGTCAATGACGAAATCGACGCCCTCAAGACCTCCGGCTTCTCGGCCATCGAGTTTCTGGTCCTGCCACGGATTCTGGCCCTGTTCCTGACCATCCCGTTCCTGTGCCTG
Organism: uncultured Methylococcus sp.; assembly: GCA_964344495.1. Classification (GTDB taxonomy): domain Bacteria; phylum Pseudomonadota; class Gammaproteobacteria; order Methylococcales; family Methylococcaceae; genus UBA6136. The sequence continues at coordinate 9,330 of CAYFNI010000008.1, read as the reverse complement.
TACGCCGACCTGCTCGGCATTCTGGGCGGCGCACTGGTGGCGTCCGGTCTGTTCGACGTGTCGTTTTCCGAATATCAGATCCAGATTGAAAACCGGCTGCGCCTGGTGGATTTCTGGGTCGGCATCGGCAAGAGCGCCGTGTTCGGCATTCTGGTGGCCATTGCTGGCTGCATGCGCGGCCTGCAATGCCAGCGCAATGCGACTGCAGTCGGTGTCGCCACCACCTCGGCCGTGGTCACCGGCATCGTCTTCATCGTCATTTCCGATGCCGTGATGACCCTGCTGGTCACGGCACTCAACGTCTTCAAGCGCTGACCCCCATGTCAGGCCCATCCCCGACGTCCGCCCCCAGCGCAGACCACGTGCGGGTCAGCGGACTGACCATGACCTATGGCGATTTTCTGATCCAGCGCGATCTGGATTTTGCCGTGCGGCGCGGCGAGATTTTCATCATCATGGGCGGCAGTGGTTGTGGCAAGAGCACGCTGCTGCGACATCTGATCGGGCTCAAGGCGCCCGCCAGCGGCCAGGTCTATTTCGACGGCGAGGACTTGTGGGACCTGCCTGCCGCGAACCGTGACCGAATGCTGCTCAAGATGGGGATTCTCTACCAGACCGGTGCCCTGTGGAGCGCCATGACGCTGGCCGAGAACATCGCCCTCCCGCTCAGCGCCCATACCCGACTCAGCAAGGCCGATATCGCGGAACTGGTGGCGCTGAAGCTGGCGCTGGTGGGTCTGGCAGGGTTTGAGGATTTCTACCCGGCTGAAATCAGCGGCGGCATGCAGAAGCGGGCGGCACTGGCGCGGGCACTGGCACTGGATCCTGAAATCCTGTTTTTTGACGAACCTTCGGCCGGTCTGGATCCGATCAGCGCCCGACGGCTGGACGAACTGATCCTGCATCTCAGCGAGAGCCTCGGCTGCACCGCTGTCATCGTCACCCATGACCTGTCCAGCATCCTCAGCATTGGTACCGACTCGATCTTCCTGGATGCCGAATCGAAGACCATCATTGCCCGGGGACCGCCGGGAGAACTGTTGCATCATGCCGAACACCCCACGGTGCGTGAATTTCTCAACCGGGGACAGGTCGACGGCGCAGATTCGATGCCCCACTTGACTTCCCTGCCCGCGCGAGGTCCGATGACCCCATGAAAACGATCGCTGAACCCCGCTTGATCGGCCTGTTCGTCCTCGGCGGACTGGCGCTGACCACCTTCCTGTTGCTGATGTTCGGCAGCGGCGATTATTTCAGCAAGGTGCAGCGTTACGTGGCGTATTTCGAAGGCTCGGTCAACGGCCTGAACAGCGGTGCAGCGGTGAAGCTCAGGGGCGTCACCATCGGTCGGGTGCGGGATGTGCTGGTTCAGTACGACGTCGCCCAAAACCGGGTACTGACACCGGTCATCGCCGAGATCGACCTGGAAAAGGTCATGGAAACCTATGGCGAGAACGCCAAGCGCCATGCGCATCCGTCCCTGCAGGAACTGGTCGATCGGGGACTGCGGGCCCGGCTGGCGCTGCAGAGTCTGGTGACCAACCAGCTGTATGTCGACATCGACTTCCTGCCCGAGCAGGCGGGTCATCTGGTCGGGCAACATTCCCTGGATCTGCCGGAAATCCCGACAATTGCCTCCAGCAAGGATGAAATCGAGAAAACCGTGCAGCACGTGGCCCGGGAAGTACGTGAACTGCCCCTGAAGGACACCGCCGATGCCCTGCTCAGCGCCATCCGCCGGGTTGACGGGCTGCTGGCCCAGCCGGCCACCGATGCCGCGATCATCAACCTGAATCAAACGCTGCTGGACATGCAGCGCCTGCTCCGGCCCCTGGATGGCAAGGTCGATGCGGTCAGCGGCAATCTGGATCAGACCGGCCGCGAAATGCGGACCCTGGTGAATCACCTCAATACCGGCGTGCCGCCCTTGCTGGCGAACGCCACCGATAGTCTGAAACAGGCGCGGGGTACGCTCGCCTCGCTTGAATCACTGACCCAGCCGGACTCGGAACTGGCGGTGATGCTCAAGGACCTCTCCGATGCCGCCCGGGCCATGCGCCATCTGGCCGAGACCCTGGAACGAAACCCCGATACGCTGCTGTACGGCCGCCAGAAGACGGATGCGAAATAGGCCGCCCTGCCCCACCCCCCATCGTCTGAACAGCCCCCGCTACCGTGGCCGCATGGCATAATGGCATGCCGACCATCCCGTGAACCGCATGATCGCTCGCCAGCAACCCGCCAGTCCGCAACCACCCCAGCTTGATGCGCGCTCCCTGTGCGCGGCCGGCGTGCGCGTGATCGCGACCGAAGCGGCGGCAGTGGCGGCGCTGGCCGACCGCATCGGTGATAGCTTCGCGGCTGCCTGCCGGGTACTGCTGGCCTGTCGCGGGCGGGTCGTGGTGACCGGCATGGGCAAATCCGGCCACATCGCCGGCAAGATTGCCGCCACGCTGGCCAGCACCGGCACGCCGGCGTTTTTCGTTCACCCGGGTGAGGCCGGCCATGGCGATCTCGGCATGATCACGGCCCAGGACGTGGTGCTGGCGCTGTCGCACTCGGGCGACTCGGCCGAAATCCTGACGATCCTCCCCATCCTCAAACGGCTGGGTGTGCCGCTGGTAGCCATGACCGGTAATGGTCAGTCGGCACTGGCGCGCCAGGCCGATGTCGCGCTGGATACTGGCGTGACGGAAGAAGCCTGCCCGCTGGGTCTGGCGCCGACGTCGAGCACCACCGTGGCGCTGGCGATGGGGGATGCCCTGGCCGTGGCCCTGCTCGAAGCGCGCGGGTTCAGCCGCGAAGATTTCGCCTTTTCCCACCCCAGCGGCAGCCTCGGCCGGCGCCTGCTGATTCGTGTCAGCGATGTGATGCACACCGGCGCTGACATACCGGTTGTTCAGACTCAAGTCGTGATCCGCGATGCCGTACTGGAAATGACGGCCAAGAAATTGGGCATGACAGCGGTGGTGGATGCGGCCGGCATGCTGCAGGGCATCTTCACCGATGGTGATCTGCGCCGCTTGCTGGAACGGCCGGTCGACATTCACGCCACCCCGATCGAGACGGTCATGATCCGTGATTGCGCGACGGTCGACCCGGATCGGCTGGCCGCGGAAACAGTTCGCATCATGGAGGCCAAACGTATCAGCGCCCTGCTGGTCGTCAATGGCGAGGGCGCGCTGGTCGGCGCTCTGAACATGCATGACCTGCTCAGGGCCGGAGTCGTCTGATGTGGCCTTCGGCGTCCCCCGAGATCCTGGAGCGCGCGGCCCGGGTGCGGCTGCTGATCTGTGATGTGGACGGCGTGCTGACCGACGGGCGCCTCTATTTCACGCCGGACGGCCAGGAGTTGAAAAGCTTCCACGCCCGCGATGGGCACGGGATCAAGCTGTTGCAACGCACCGGCGTCGCCACGGCGGTAATCTCCGGGCGCAACTCGCCGGCGGTGGCGCTGCGGATGAGCAGCCTCGGCGTGGAACACGTGTATCAGGGGCATGAGGACAAGCGTGTTCCTTTTGCCAGCTTGCTGGACGCGCTGAACCTGGCCCCGGAACAGGTCGCGTACGTAGGCGATGACCTGCTGGATCTGCCGCTCATGCGCCGGGTCGGACTGGCGATTGCCGTGGCCGACGCCCATTTCACGCTGAGCGATGCCGCGCACTGGCGCACCGCGCAGGCCGGTGGCTGTGGCGCCGTTCGCGAAGTGTGTGACCTCATCATGCTGGCCCAGCAGACGCTGAACGATGTCATTGCAAGCTATCACTGATGCGGTACGCCGGCTCGGCTCGGTGTTCAGGTCTGTCCTGCTGATCCTGGTGGCCGTGTCGTCCTGGTGGCTGGCGGAAACATTCGGGCCGAGTTTTGAAAAGGCCGTCAAGCTGAAGCCGGGCTCGGTCGATTACTTCGCCAAACATTTGCAACGGACGGTGTTCGACCCAACCGGCCGGCTCAAGGAGTATCTCGAGTCGGAGGAGATGGTGCATTACGATACCGACAACCGGGCGGAGCTCTCGACCCCGGTCATCACGCTGTATGTCAAAGAGGGCCCACCCTGGGTGATTCATTCGGAATCGGCCACCATTCCGGGGGAAGGCCCTGACATCCTGCTGAACGGCGAGGTGCTGGTCTTGCGCGATGCCGACAAGAACGGCCGCACCATGCGCATCGAGACGCGCAACGTCAGGGCTCAACCGAGCAATGACTATGCTGAAACCGATGAAGATATCCGGGTCATCAGCCCACCCGACTACATGACCGGAACCGGCGCCAAGCTGAAGTTCGGGGATGGCATTCAATATTCAGTGCTGGCGAGCGTACGCAGAAAGCATGATGTACAAGACTAGGCACGCGACCCCCCTATTTTCTCCGCCCTTTGCTCAACCGGGCCGGCACGCCGGTTGCCAACTGCTGCCAGCTGCCCTGGTGATCGCCGGCCTGATGGCCCCGCTGGCTGCCCAGGCGCTCAGTACCGACTCGCAACAGCCCATGTATATCGAGTCCGACTCGGTGGTGTTCGACGAAAACAAGGGCGAAACGGTCTACACCGGCCATGTCCGCGCCCGACAGGGCAGCCTGGAGGTCACGGGCGACAAAATGATCGTCAATCAGCAAAAGGATCAGGCTGACCAGATGATTGTTTACGGCAACCCGGCCCGGCTGAAGCAATCGCCCGACGGCGGCGGACCCGACAACCACGGACTCGGCAAACGTGCCGACTATTTTCCGGATTCCGGCATCCTGATCCTGAATGGCGATGCCATGACGTGGGAAGGACCTGACCCCTCGACCAGCGAACACACGGTCAAGAGTGACCACATTGAATACGACACCAAGAACGCCATCTACAAAGCCGGCTCCAGCCGGTCCGGCAACCGCCGCGTGCATGTGACGATTCTGCCCAAAGAGGCCCGACCGGAATAATCCATGACGACGCTCACCACTCACAACATCGTCAAACAGTACCATGGGCGCCACGTGGTCGATGGCGTGTCTGTCACCATCAATACCGGCGAAATCGTCGGTCTGCTGGGCCCCAACGGGGCCGGCAAGACCACCAGTTTCTACATGATCGTCGGTCTGATCGGCCCGGATCAGGGCGACATTCGCCTTGATGGGCGTGACATCACCCACATGCCCATGCATGAGCGGGCGCGTCTGGGCATCGGCTACCTGCCGCAGGAGCCGTCCATTTTCCGCAAGCTGACCGTATCGGAAAACCTGATGGCCGTGCTGGAGTTGAGAAAGGAGCTCACCCACGGTCAGCGCGAACTGATCATCGACGAACTGCTGGATGAGTTCAGCGTCGGCCACCTGCGCAACCAGCCCGCCATCGGCCTCTCGGGCGGTGAACGCCGACGGGTCGAGATCGCCCGGGCACTGGCGTCGGAACCGCGCTTCATGCTGCTGGATGAACCGTTTGCGGGTGTCGACCCCATCTCGATCATCGACATCCAGAAAATCATTGTGCATCTCCGGCAGCGCGGCATCGGTATCCTGATTACCGAGCACAATGTCCGCGAAACGCTGGGAACCTGTGACCGGGCCTACATTCTGGCCGGCGGCCGGGTGATCGCTGAAGGCAATCCGGATGATATCGTCAACAATGCCGAAGTACGCCAGGTCTATCTGGGCGAACACTTCACCATGTAGCCCACCCCGGCCAGGCGGGGACTGGGCTATACTGGACATACACCACAGGGACTACAGGTAACCACAGCCCGAGTCGGCTGATCGCCCCAAGACACTCGATGAAACAATCGCTGCAAATCCGCATGGGCCAGCATCTGGCCATGACGCCCCAACTTCAGCAGGCCATCAAGCTGCTGCAGCTGTCGAGCCTGGATTTACAACACGAAATCCAGGAAGCGCTGGATTCGAACATGATGCTTGAGGCCGTGGATGAAAGCTATGCGGCGGAAGGACCCGCCGACATCGCGCCGACGTCTGCCACCCCCATGGATGCACAACCCGAATACGGCGAACTGCGCGACATGGACGCACCTGCCGACATCCCGCAGGAATTGCCGGTGGATGTCTCCTGGGATGAGTTCTACGACAGCGTGTCACCCGTCCTCGCGGGTGCCGCCTCCGGTGACAACGACAGCGACAGCTTCCTGGCGCAGGGTTCGGCCGGCCAGACGCTGCACGAGCAGCTGGCCTGGCAGATGGAACTGGCCCGCTTCAGCGACCGCGATTACGCCATTGCTACCACGCTCATCGACAGCATCAATGAAGATGGCTACCTGAGTACGTCCATCGAAGATATCCATCAGGGTTTGATGCAGCAGATACAGGCGCTGGAGCTGGATGAAATTCGTGCGGTGCTGCATCGCATCCAGAGCTTCGATCCACCCGGCATCGGGGCGGCCGATCTGGCTGACTGCCTGCGGATCCAGCTCCTGCAGCTGCCCGAAGACACACCCTATCGCAAAACCGCCCTGCAACTGGTCGAACGTCACCTTGATGTCCTGGCCAAAAAGGACGTGGCCTCGCTCAAGCGACTGCTGGATATTGAGGACGATGCACTGGCCGAAGTCGTAGCCCTGGTGCGGACGCTCGAACCCAAACCCGGTCGGCGCGTGGTGGCCGACGATGCCCAGTACATCACCCCGGACGTCTATGTCGTCCGCCAGGGCGACCGCTGGACGGTGCGCCTCAACCCGGACATCTCGCCCAAACTACGGGTCAACCCGATCTACTCGGGTCTGGTCAAGCGCGCCGACACCAGCGCGGACAACGTACAGATGCGCAACCACCTGCAGGAAGCACGCTGGTTCATCAAAAGCCTGCTGAGCCGCAACGAAACGCTGCTCAAGGTGGCCCGCAGCATCGTCGACCGTCAGCAAGCCTTCCTCGACGAAGGCCCCATGGCCATGAAGCCAATGGTGCTACGCGACATCGCCGAAGAGGTTGAAATGCATGAATCGACCATTTCGCGCGTCACCACCCAAAAGTACATGCACACCCCCAACGGGATTTTCGAATTCAAATACTTCTTCTCCAGCCATGTCTCGACGCAGGGTGGCGGGGAATGCTCAGCGACCGCCATCAAGGCCTTCCTCAAGCAGATCGTTGGCGAGGAAGATCCACGCAAACCACTCAGTGACGAGGCCATCGCCCAATTACTGCAAGGACGAGGCATCAACGTCGCCCGCCGGACCATTGCCAAGTACCGCGAGGCCATGGCCATCCCGCCATCGAGTGAGCGCAAGCAAATCTTTTAATCCACGAACACGCACGGAGAGACGCTAATGAACATCATCATGACCGGCCATCACATCCAGGTCACAGACGCCATCCGCAACTACGTGAACGAAAAATTCGCCCGGCTTGAACGCCACTTTGAACACCTCATGGAGATTCATGTCGTGTTCGAGGTTGAAAAACTCCAGCAGAAGGCGGAAGCCACCGTGCAAATTAACGGGGCCACGCTGTTTGCCGAGGATGTGCAGGAAGACCTGTATGCCGCCATCGACGGACTGGTCGACAAGCTCGACCGGCAACTGGTCAAGCACAAGGAAAAGCATCGGGATCATTGAATCCCCTGCCCCTCAATCGGCGCTGCCATCGTAGAGTGCGACCGTGGACCTAATCATCGTCAGCGGCATGTCGGGGTCGGGCAAGAGCATCGCGCTCGAAACCCTGGAAGACAGCGGTTATTACTGCATCGACAACCTGCCGATCGCACTCTTTGAGCCGTTTATTCGCGATGCGATGGACAGCCATCAACAGAGCTACCCGAAAATCGCCATCAGCATTGATGCCCGCAGTCGCTGCGAAAGCCTGCAGCAATTCCCCGACACCCTCGAATTGGCGCATCAGCTGGGCGTGTCATCGCAGGTGATGTTTCTGAAATCCTCGCATGAAAGCCTGGTCAAGCGCTTCAGCGAAACCCGCCGCAAACACCCACTGACCGATGCCACCGTTTCGCTGACCGAAGCGATCGAACTCGAAAACACCCTCCTGGTCCCTATCGCCAGTCGGGCCGATCTGGTGATCGACACCAGTCACACCAACATCCACCAGCTGCGCGACATCATCCGCGACCGCATCGGCGCCAAGCGCGAACACCGGATGTCGATCTACTGCCTGTCATTCGGCTTCAAGCACGGCATCCCGTTCGACGCCGATTTCACGCTGGACGCCCGCTGTCTGCCTAACCCGCACTGGGAGCCGACCCTGCGTCCGAAAACCGGGCGAGATCCGGAGGTCAAGGCATTTCTGGACGCCATTCCGGAGGTACAGCGCTATCTGGATGACATCACCCGGTTCATGACCGACTGGGCGCCGAAGTTTGCCTCCGACAACCGCAGTTATCTCACCATCGCCATCGGCTGTACCGGCGGACAGCACCGCTCGGTCTATCTGACCGAAGCGTTGGCCAGCCGTCTGGCCAGCGACGAATACGACCTGATGGTGCGCCACCGCGACATCCGCTAGTCCAGCCAGCCTATGTACCGTCGACTCGTTCTGCTGTTTCTCGCTCTCTGCCACGTCAATCATCTGGCCATCGCCGCCCGCAAAGCCCCCAGCACTGCGACCGCGCCCAAAGCCGCCCAGCCCTCAGTGCCAACACTTGTGATCGGCTACCTGCACCAGCCTGCGGCCGAGCCCCCACTGCGGCCCTTTTATGACCCAGAACCCAATCTGGACGGCCAGCAGGGAGCGCGCCTCGGCATCACCGACAACAACACCACTGGCCAATTCACCCAACAGCAGTTCACGCTACGGGAACTCTCGGTGCCGGTGGATGGCCACCCGACAGAGGCCTTCAAAACCCTGCTGTCCGAGGGCATTCGCCACATCATCGTCGACCTCCCCACGGCCCCCCTGCTGGACATCGCCAGCCTACCCGAGGCCAGAGAGACGCTGCTGTTGAATGTCAGCAACGATGACGACCGCCTCAGAGGCCCCGACTGCAAGCCCCCCCTGTTTCACCTCTTCCCCAGTCAGGCCATGCGCGCCGATGCCCTGGCCCAGTACCTTGGCAAGAAGCGCTGGCAACACTGGCTGATCCTCAAAGGCGCAGCCGCACACGATCAGACCGATCTTGATGCCCTCAGGAAATCTGCCAAGAAGTTTGGCCATACCGTCGTCGCAGAACAGGCCTGGACGCATGGTTTCGAAGACCGTCGAACCCCCGAATCGGAGGTTCCTGTCCTGACCCAGCAGGACGCGCATGATGTCGTCGTCGTCATCGACGAACAGCGCCAGTTTGGCGATCTGGTCCCCTACCGGACCTGGCTGCCGCGGCCGGTCGTCGGTAGCGCGGGCCTGAGGCCCACCGGCTGGGACCGCACCCACGAAGCCTGGGGTGCCCTGCAGCTG